>JAZNIR010000135.1:0-37869 GCA_045577595.1 Candidatus Scatosoma sp. | reverse complement strand
TACCATTTGGTCGCCGTTATAGATATATACTTTATCCGTAGACTCAAGTTCTTCGATTAAAGTAGCGTCTTTTAACGTGAAGACAAACTCTCTTCTCTTAACGATATTGCCATTATTATCATACACAAAAACATAGGTCTTGTCAAGCGTTTTGTTATCCTCGCGCACAAGTCGGTTAAGTGCGTCATATTGATAACGGATAGCAAGCTCGCCGTTTTCATATACCTTTTCGATATTACCCATTACATCGTAAGCATATCGAATACTGTCTTTGATTTGATAAGTACCGTTCGTTTTATCCCCAAACCAAACCGTGCTCGGCATATTTGTTGCGTGGTCGCTAACTTTACGGTAAGAGATATTTTCTTCCCCAACCTTGACGTTGTTGATATAAAGAGATTTGCCTTTATTTCTACCTTGAACGTCAGTTTCAGGTTTAATCGACACGTTGCCAACTGCAATACTTTCCAACGTATGCAATGAATTCGTTTTATAGGTATAATCGTAAACTTGAGAAACGGGACCTACAATCGTTTTCTTCTTAACGCTGCCGAGTTCGTCGTAAATAACACTTTCGCCATAGCCATTGGAAATTTGCACGTCGCTGCTATCTACTTCGTAAACTGCCGTTACGTTATCAAGCTCGTCACGTTCAAACCTGTAGTTTTTACCTGTAACTTTATCTTTCAACGTATTAAGTTGACCTTTTTTATCGTAAATATTTTCAAGTTGAACGACGTTATTTGCCGTTAATTTCAGCAAATTACCCTTACCGTCTTTTTCGCTTACGAATACGTCGCCAGATTTATACGTTGCAGTTATGATTTCTTTTGCTACAGATCCGTAACTATCTTGCGTTTCTACATAATCGTATTTTACGTATTCTTCAACGCCGTTAAGTTCAACAGCTTTCAGTTTACGCTTATGGTTATACGCATATTTCACGTTATTATTACCGCTCTTAAGTTCAACGACTGCGCCATAACGATGCACTTTTTGCGTGGAGTTTTCCTCGCCGTCTTCCGTGCTTTGCGAAATTGCCGTAACCGTATCGTCATAATCTCTTCCGTATGCAAATTTACTGCCGTTGGGAAGAACTTCTTCACGAACAGTGCTCGTTCCGTCTACATAACCGAATTTCGTCTTATTTTCGCCCGTTTCGTCTATTTCGGCAAGAACTTTACCATTGTCATCATATTCCGTTTCGGTATAGAACTTGCTACTCGTATCCAAAGAATTATACGTAAACGATTTGATTACGTTTCCTTTATCATCGTAAACGGTTTCTTCAATCGTTTTACCCGTCGTGTATTCTTCGCCTTCTACATAGCTTTCCGTTCTAATTACGTCGCCGTATGCGTTATAATTGTATTTCTTATACGAAGTAACGGTTTTCGCAGGATTACTATCCGTTACAACAATCGTTTCTTGAACAAGCTTTTGATTATCGTCATAAACATAACTTACCGTAGCCGTTTGCTTATTCTGTTGTTCTACGCCATTAGAATCCGTCCATTCGGATACCAAAACAGCACTCGTAGTCTTGCTTACTGGATTATTAAATTGGTCGATAATTGTCGTTTCTGTATCACCAACAACAAAGGTATAACTTTCGATTCCAACTTTACATAAAGAAGATGCAGCGGCCTTTTTAGTAACACTTCGAGGATTATCTTGTGGCATATTCCCATTCCAATAACTTTGATAATCGTATTGTTCTGCTTTTACAACCACACCATTTTCTTCAATATAATATCCAGAAAGGCTTTTATTTAAATTGAAGATATACTTTTCGCGACACGTTTTTGATGTCACTAAAACATTATCGATTTCTTGATAGCCATTTCTTGTAAACACGAAATCATATTTAGATAAAGCACCTGAATCAGTAGATTCATCAGTAACCATTTCATCAAGCTTTACAGTATCCACTAAAGATTCATTTAAAATCGAAAGCGTATTACTCGTCTGCGACAATGTACTTCTCAATTGTTTCTTCTTTTCTGTAATAAGATTAATGTTACCATTTGAATCATAGCCAAATACTAATTGTATACCATTATCATCGTTGATTTCAAGCAACCACCCGTCGTCATTGTATATATAATTAATCTTGCGTCCATTGACATCTAAAATACTAGATAATTTCTCATTAAGATTGTATGAAAAAACAATAAGATTCTTTTGATTATCATAAATTTGTTTTATTCTAACTTTATCCAAATTATGGACATCATATCTCTCGTATTCAATTACAACATAGTTCCCATATCTATCATATACATTAACAAGCTGACCGTATTTATTGTACCCTTTAATAATCTTCTCATTGGTCAAGAAATTTATAGGAGACTGCAATTGACATTGATTGAATGTCTCTTTGATATTTGCATATTCTTTATACGTCCTTTTAATTTGAGAAATATAATCCGCAGACTTATTCCTAATGTCTGTCATTTGCATAGAGATAATATTTTGCCCAGAAGAATCTGTAGGGTTTTTATATTGCTCATTTAATATTTCATATGTATCTTTCTCCGCTTTCGTCATTAGATAATAATATTTTGTATCATTAAGAAATTGCTGAAACGCTTTATTGGTTGAAATATAGTCACTCAAATATGCCTTACAACTTCCATCATACGAAACGGCAACATAATTACACAAGCTTGCCTTATAATTTTCACATTGTTCCCCGTATTGTTTTTCTTCGTCACCTCTATTTTCAAAAAACTCGCTATGAATATAATCTTCAATATTCGTTATCGCTTTCAATCCTGTAAGAGATTTATATTCAAGAAAAACCTCTTTCCCGTTATATGTTAATCTACCATCTGTTTCAATGGTAATTTCATCTTTGGACGCAAGAATATAATTCTTGTTTCCATTATCATCGAAACAATAATGATATTCCTTGAAACCGTAAACATTTCCCATCGCATCGGTATACTCATAGGTTCCATCATTATTCTTAAATTGTTCGTGTAAGTTTAATCTAAAATTTTTCCCAACATAAAAATCCGAAGAATGTTTTTTATAAATATGCGCAATAGGCAATCCCAACAAAATATTTCTACCTGGAACATCAGTATAACTGTTAACAATTTCCCCTGTAGAAAAATTCAATTCACCATTAACCGTCCCTGCCAAAGAATATGTTTTTTTCAACGGTAGTACATTTTCATCTGTCAAGGTCTGGATCTCAATTTTAGGAGCTTCACCACTCATATAAAACTGCATATCCGTATATGTATACGGTTCCAATGTTACACTGAAACTATTTAAATTATTTTTAAAACTATTTGTTATATCTATTTTTAGATTACCATTTTCCGTATTGTAATAAGTCAAAACCCCATTGCAATACAAATATCCGCTAAACGATTTACTGGGTGTCAAAACCAATTTAACGCTTAAGATATTATCTGTTATTAAATCGAACAAATTTCTCTTTACCGTTAATGTTGTTTTATATTCGCTATAATTAGAACGGCTCACTTTAATATTCGCAATAGAGCTCGTATACCAACTACTATAGCTTGTCCCCGACCCTGAGCCAGAACCATAACTTGAATAGATATCTCTATAATACGTTTGCTTAGTGACAAGATTGTTTTGACTCGTCACAACTTGCGGGTCAATCGTAACGGGGAACGCTCTATCGGCAGCATTCACCCATTCTTCGTTCGCAACGACAGCAAAAGCAAACTTTCCGTCTTCAGACGGCTCCAACTCATAATAAACGTCGTCGCTCGCAACGCCGTTTGCATCGTACATATAAGGACTGGGAATGGTGAACTCTACCTTTTGTTCTACCGTTCCGTCTTCCTTTTCCTTTTCGGTATAAAGTTCCAAGCTTTCGTTATCATCCGAAAGACGAAGTTTCAACCCTTCCGTTTTCAATGCGAAAAGGTATCTATAATCCGCAGATTTTTCTTTAACGATAATATTTTCTTTAAGGTTATTCCCCAGCAAGCAATATTCAAGGTCGGTATCCTTCTCAATATTTTCGTAAATCGCCGAACTATTGATATGTTTTGCTACGCCTTGCGTACCGTTATTTACCTTCAAAACCGTTTCCGCTATGTCTTCAACGTTTTCATTTGCAACGGCAGCAACCTGTTTCCCAAGATACTCCCAAGAAAGTTGCTTGTCCGATTTAGAAATTGCAACTTTTTTACCTTTATGTACTTTGGAAATTCGGGTTTTAAACTTACCGCTTTTAGTTTCAAACGCATCCTCTTTTTCTTCCAAAGAGTTGTCGATATGTTTCCATTTCTTTTCCTCTTCGTCAAAGAAACTCACCGGTTCCGCATTAAACACAGACTTAGCCGTGCCGTTATTTAAAACGTAGTGTCGAGAGTTTTCATCCGTTCTCGTTTCGTCCTCATGCAATACAGCAGGGTCATCCCATTGTTCATGTTCCTCTTGAGGAACTTCTGCACTCACTTGTGCCTCAACAGCCTGTTTATACGCCTGTTGCTCTTCCAAAGCAGCGTTTTCCGCCGCTTGCTCATCGTTCGCATTCTTTAATTTAATAATTCCCATTGTTTTTTAATCCTCCTGATTTCGTTTTTCTATATGGCAATTTTCATTTTCTAAAGTCATCGCAAAAATATGCGTAAACATATTATCTGGCAAAACTATTTCTTTTATAATTTTCTTTTGCATAATATCACAGTTGATATGATGAAAATGGACAAGATGTGTCGATGCTCCAGAAGAGATAACCGTTCTTACCGTAGACGTATTTTTCCCAAACCAATCACTGTTTCTCGGATCGCTATATGGCTTATGCGACCAATCGATAAACGGAACCCTTATAATTTCTTCGCTTAAATCATCGTATATAACTTTGAAATATTCATTGGTATCTCCCCAATATGCAAAGCCGATCAGATGTAATTTTGTAGCAATAGCGTTTATCGCTATTTTTTGCCTATCACATACAACGTTATCAAACTGTCCAAAATTAAAGCAAAACTCTACGTATTCCAAAACGTCCTGTTCCTTCAATTTTACGTCCGATTTCAAAATACAAATGTTATCAAGCCCAAACTCTTTTCCTTCAATTTCTTTCGGCAACTGTCTATAAACCATTTTGTGGTTGTAATGCTCTTTAAGATTTATTGGAATAAAACGGCTCATTTTTCTTTTCGCACCTCCAAAAGAAAATCGTAAACAATTTTTTCAAGCACTTCAATTTCGTCTAATTTTCTTAAAACGTTTTCTAAGTGTTTCGTTATATACTCATATTTGTTTTGCGTTTTAACCTTCCAAAAAAGGGACAAAATGTTCGAATAGCCACTTACCAAAGACATTACCGACTCTTGTTTTTGTTGGTTTGCAAGAAAAAATTTGGTTTTCGCCAAAGTATAATAAAAAGTTTTCAAATCTCCTAGATAGCTCGTTATTTTTTCAATATTTTCCTGTGCAACATTTAAATCATAAGTTATGATTCTGCGCAATTCATTTAAGTTCTTTAATGAGTTTTCACGGTTATCGTTAATTTTTTCTTCGTCAATATATTTCCAAATATCAAACGTACCAACGTTCTTCTTTTTCTTAAGAATATAACAAGAACGTTTCCGATTCAAAATACCCTTTCTAAACATCGTATTCGCCAACAATAAATTCTCCCAAGAAACAATTTTTTCTTGATACTCGCTGCTGTTTTGATATCGATGATCAACTACGTTTACCTCTTTCTTTTCTATGTCGTAACCATATATCAAGATAAAATGTGGAGCGTGACGAATTTGATAAGTATCTGGACGACTTTCCAAATAGTAGCAATCCACGCCCATAATAACGGGATATCCTTTATCAATACAACGAATCAATTTCGCCCTATTAACATTGCAATGCACCCTTTTATACCCTAGCATTTTTTCCAATTCTTTCTCATTAAAAAAGCCGTCTTTCCCTGATTCGAAATTATTTTGAATTAGCGTAAATGCATTAAGCAAAATAGCATCCCTATCCACACCGAAACTGGCTATCCCCGCTATCAATTGATGATAATAACAACTCTTAAAAAAGAAATCGTTAAATGGTTTTATCCCACTAATTTTATTCTTTTTCATTTACTTTTTCCTCCACGCTATTTGCTATATCCCCCACGGTTTTCCAATCGAAAACGCCAAGTTCGTCAAGTTCAAATTCTATTCCGAACTCCTCTTCCAATTCCACAACAATACTAACAAATGTTAAGCTGTCCAAGCTTAATAATTTCAGTTCACTATCTAACGTTACTTCTTCATCTATCGCACAGGCATTCCTGATAATTTCTACAACTTTATCTTTCATATTCGCAACTTCTTTCCGCTCGCAGTTCGAGCCAGTTCCTCCACTTTTTCTATTTTGCTTGGTAGAATATTTGAATTTAATTTTCCAACGAGTTGTTTACGAAGTTCCTTGATTTCTAAATCGCCGATATATTTCATACAGATTATCGTACCCGTGTCCGTAAATTCCCCAAAGACCAAGCAATCGGTTATCCCAAAAATTTTCTTGACGACATTTTCAATCTCTTCTGGATACACGTTAATCCCTGCTTTTATAAGCATCCTGTCTTTCCTGCCGTCGATATAAAGATATCCATCCTTATCAAAATGTGCAGAATCCCCAGTACGCAGCCAACCCTCTTGAAGCTTTTCTTTCGTATTTACAGTATCTAGATAATACCCTTTCATCACGCTCGCCGATCGAATCCAAAGTTCCCCTTCTACTATTTTTAATTCTACGCTGCCTATGGCTTTCCCCACGCTTCCCAATTTTTTCGCAAAATCATTAGGCAATAACGCGCTTACGCGCGGACTGTGTTCCGTTAAACCATAAACGTTATAAAACTTTGTATTAGGAAATGCCTTGGCTACATTCTCGCTGGTACAGCGGGTTAAGACTTCACCGCTTAATACCCCAACTTTAATAGGGAACGCTTTATCCTTAGCTATAATCGCCAAAGTTTGATATAAGGTCGGCGTGGCGCAAAACACGTCTATATCCTTTTGCTGAAAAAAGGTTAAAAGTCGCTGCGGCATAAATGCTTCTTCGTAAAAATATATCGTCAACCCACAACATAAGGCATACAATATTTCCCCAGTTAATACTGCAATGTGGACAAGCGGACGCGCAACACAAATCGTTTTTAACCCTTGCAAATCAAAATATGTTTCGATGTATTGCAGATTTGAAATAATGTTCTCATGCGTCAACATTACACCTTTCGGTTTTCCCGTCGTACCACTTGTAAACATCAAAAAAGCCAAATCATCGCTCGGTGTTTGCGGAGAATTAAAAACTACCTTTTGAATATACTCGTAATTCCTTTCCCCATATTCTTTTGTTACAGGAACCGCAACGTTACCGTCTGCAATACAAGTCAATATAGAAAGAGCTTGCCTCTCACGTGTTTCGCCTTCGCATAACACAAAGCGTCTTTCTTGTTCAAGCGACTCCGAAAGATTGAGCAAATCCTTATAAGTCAATCCACTACTGGCAAACGCTATTCTATCCGCGTACTGTTCCATTTTTGACTTTAGGTATTCCCAGAGTCTCATAAGTATTTCTCCGTTAACGATATAAGACTTGACAGGGTTCGTAAATTTTCTGGTTGCAAATCGTCGTCCAAAAACGCTACGCCGAAGGCTTCTTCTATGGATACGACAAGCGTAACCAACGATAAACTATCCACGCCACTTTCCATTAAAGGCTCGTCTTCTTCCAAATACGCACCTATCGTTTCTTCTGCTATCTTTACGATTCTTTCTTTGATTTCTTCTCTATTCACCTTTTAACGCTCCTGAAATTTTTCGTTCAATATCAATGATATAAACGATTTTTTGATATAAATCGCTATAAGCCTTAACTTTATCCACTTCTTCCTTTTTGATTTCTTTCAATCTTCGAAGGTGTACGTCAAAATAAATTTTATCCATACAAGTGATTTCTTCACGCAATAGCGCTTTCACTTTCGCATTTGCACTATAATATTGCTCCAAACGTTTTCTGGATACTCTCAAAACACCTATCGCCGATTCCAACGCACCTAAGCTATTAGGCAATTCCTGTACGTCAAAATCTTGCATCCTATATTGCAAAGTCGCATAATCAGGCAAAGTCATCGTTCTATCTTCCATCCTGTAAATGCAAACGGCGCCGTCGTATACTTCCATAAACCTTTCTTCGGTAAAAGTCCCCTCAGAAAGTGGATATTGATTAATCCATTCCAAATTTCGATTTACGCAAATATAGTGGTCTTCACGCCAAGAAGAGCGCTTATAGTCCGTAAAAAAGGCGGTATTTACACGAATCAAATACAAATCGTCGTCCGCTTGGTTTCTTAACAACTCCAACGCCTCTTTAACGGAACAAGCGCGGTATTCGTGTTTTACCACACCATATTCCTCTGCAATATCTTGCAATCTCGGTAAATAGCAATAGTTTTGATACATAGCCCCGTGCGAAAAATCGTCAAATGCTTGTTTCAAACTGATAAAAGAATTACTGTATAAATTAGAAACTTCGTAATATCGATTTAACCAAGCAAGAAAATAGCTCTCCACACAAGACAACGCCAACGCTTCAGATATTTCTTTTTTATTAATCATTTTTAACCTCTCTTAAAAACTGCTTCGAATCCAACGAGCAAAGTCGTTGATAAATCGTTCCGTTCCATTCATAATTCTTCTTGTTTTCATAATCGATAATAATAGGAACATTGCTATCAAATTTATTTGCATAGCACATTATTTCTTCGTTCATAAAAACTTCACCTACTTGCTTTAATACCGTTCCGATTTCTTGCTGCAACGAATGTTTTTCTACCAACTCCTCCAAATGCAAAAAATCAAGAATATCGGCTTTGAACAAGTAATAAATATCGGTCAGTTTATACAAATCTAAATCTTTGCTACGTTCTACCATAAACAGCAAACAGCTTTCCTTGTATTGATGCATAATCAAATGCAAGAAAAACAACTCACTATCCGGCACACGCATTAAAACTTTCCCTTTATGTTCTACAGTTTCTTCAATCATATCCTTGAGTAATGCAACACCTTCCGCCGGAGTATTGCCTAAAGAAAAATTGATATCAACTTCTACAAACGGAAACTCAGAATTCCCTGTCTTTTTTACAAACGGCGCAACTTCGCCTCGGTTCATGCGGCGCTTCACTATTTCCAAACGAGAAAATTCTTTGATTGTATCCGTAGTAGAATCATATATTCCCTGAACAAAGCCCAAATCATATAACGCTTTGCTTATCGCAGTAATTCCGTCTTGCTGACATAATAAGTCAATATCGTTAGATACTCTTTCCCCGTCGGAATACACCTTTGTATCTTCTTCACAAAGATTCGATAAAACACTACCTTTTAACAACATATACCGAGCTTTTACTTCAGATAATTTTTGCGTAATAAGAGAAAGTTCCTTACGAATAAAAACCACTTTTCTGCGTTGTTTTTCATACGTTTCTTTCAATAATTTTTCCACCTTTTTAGGTAAGTTTATCTCACAACCTTGAGCACGGTTATAGAACAACCCGGCTATTCTGTGACAGGACAAAAATCCCAATACTGCATACCAATCAGGCTCACGTGTAGGAGTTTCTCCTTTTAATACCGAAACCACGTATCTTAAATCCTTTTCCGTCATTAAAGTATACCTTCCCTTTTCAATGTTTCTTTTATAAATCGAAACGCCAATTGTGCGTCTAAGCTCGTGTCAACAATCATAAACCTTTGCTCTACCGCCATATTATAAAATTCCTTGGCTACGTTGGTTAATAATTTCTCGTCCAAATGTCTATCACATTCGTCAGGTCTATTTTTGATTCGTTTTATCGCAAGTTCCGGCTCTACGTACGCCAAAAAAGTAATATTTGGTCGAATTAAATGTTTTGCCGCATCGAAGAACCAATACTCCTCCCTATATCCTCTTGCAAGCATATTAGCAAGCGAAGTAAAAATATATCTATCACAGATCACTATCTTCCCTTCTTTTAAGGCAGGAATAATCGTTTCAAAACTGTGCTGAACTCTATCCGACATCGTAAGCAGTTGAACGGCGCGATAATCAATATCTTCATGATTCTTTGAATACATCATTTTTTGGAATAATTTCGTCTTACGCGACATATCCGTAGGTTGCTTCACTGACAGAATATTGTCTTTACCGTACTTTTCTTCCAACAATTGCTGCGTTAACCCAATCATTGTCGTTTTGCCAGCACCATCCGTCCCTTCGAAAACGATTAATTTCCCTGTATATGTATTATCTTTCAACGTTAACTTCAGCATTGGCTTTACCTCGTAAAATAATTTTATTATCCTTTACTTCTTCCACCGCAGGTTCTTCAAGCTCAGCGACAATTTCATTCGGAGTTTCCTCAATGGCTTCCTTTGGTAAAAATTGCTCTACCAATTGTCGTATATTCGTTAAAATGGTTTCGCTTGTTTTGATTTCGCAATCACTAAGCGCTTTTTTCTTTGAGGGAAACAGCTTTTCAAAAATGGCATAAAAAGTAAGACTGAGACTGCTTGACGTTAACCACATTGTAATAAACGCACGGTCGAAATTAAATACTCCAACCATAAATCTTGCGTATAAAAACGAAAGCAAAAAGCCAAATCCGATCGGCAAAAACACAATAAATCTCGTTACTTTTGTGTAATCGTTGAGTTTATTAGCCAAAGATTTTATCGGCATTTTTACTAAGCCCGTAAGTACGTTTACCAATAATGCGATTAGCACTGTTTCCAAGCCGTAAGTAGTTATCATTTCTAAAATCTGTTCCATTTCTTTCTCTCCTTAATTTTGGTATATAGACTTAATATTTCTTTCGTCTAATTTGCTCACGAGATACACGTTCTCCGTGCCCGCTTGATTTATCGTTTCCTTAAAGGACGTAACGTGATTATTCAATACTGCGCCAACGCTTCTATTAGCGAAAATTGCACAGTCCGCCACGTTACGGATAATATTTTCACTGATAATATTTTCCGTACAATTCTCTCCGATAGCATAAATACCACAACCACTTCTACACTCGGATTGAACCATCAAAACTTCCATAATATTACGACCTATTACGCAGTTATGCGCCGTATGTTCAATAAGTCTTGCGTTACGGCTCGTTGACGTCAAAATATTCCCTTCGATGCTGGTATTGCTACCATAGCTACGAATACTGCGTCCGCAAATGGTATGTGTTGCCAAAATCTTATTCCCGGACACAATCGTAAACTCGCCGCGATTCTCCAATCCTACGCTCATACCAGCCCATTCGCCAACGATATTGTTGGATGTAATAATCGAATAAAGACCTTCATTGATAAAACCAAACGCATACGCTTGTTCTTTTTCACGACCAACGTTATGCGACGCATTCGCCTTGATATTGTTCCCAACAAAACGCCCAAAACGACCGTTTGTATATACGCCGACAGCCTTTTGTCGTTCACCGTTTCCCCTATTGGTTGCATAGATAAACGTGTCTTGCATAGAAATGCTATTTGCAAGATAATTATATACCCCATATACAGTACACTCTTTATCGTATTCGCCTGCTCTACATTCAACTTTTAACATGCTGTTACTAATAACAAGGTTATCTGCTCTTGTTTCCATGTGCGTATCCAAATTGCCGTTATTGTAAACACCCACCATATTCAGTTGTTTATCCGAATATACTTCAATTTGACAGTTATGCAATTTTAAGCCATACGCCGTATTGTAGATTAAAGAAAACGTTCTCGTACTGTGCTGCGGGTTTTGAACACGAACACGTATGCGCAAATTCCTAAATTGCACGTTTCGCGCCATTGGATGCACAAAAAACAAACTCCAATCGCTCGTCGTGCAATCATCCACGTTCGCTTCAATTTCCGCATTACTACCGTCAATAATGATGTCCGAACGCATAACTTGAATAATCCCTTTTACGCATAAACGACCAATTGTAAAAGTCCCGCTCTGATTAATATTCAACTTAATCTTACCTTTAAGTTTAATTTCATTGCCGTTTCCTACGTCGTTGATTTTTTGTTCTAATTCCTTTTGCATGTTTTTTTACCTCTTTATTCCATTAATTTATTTTTTAAGATTTCTTCTTCGTCTACGTCGCCGCTTGAGATATATAGCTCATAAATTTTTTCTTCAAGTTTGCGTTTTAATCGGTAGTACCCACTTTCCGTAATAGGCAAGTCTAAAAATACGCTTTTATCCCCTACCCCTTGCCTATATACCTTATCAATAATTTCATTCACGATAAAATTATTTTCCGCGACTGTTATTTTTTGAAAAATTTCTTCTATTCTCCAACACCAATCAGGTATACTAATTCTTTTTCTACGACCATACAATAGAAGCTCCGTTTCGCGTCGTTTTTCTTTTACGGATTCAATTATCAAATAATACGAATTCAAAAACTTTCTCAAACTGCTTTTTTTCATTTTTTTTCTTAGACCCAAATAGTCGTGCCTTTGCCTGTAAACAAGCAAAGGCACGACTATTCCTCAAATAGTCGTGCCTTTGCCTGTTATATTCCGTTGGTTATATTATATCACTTTCGTGTGCAAAAAAACTGTCAAATTTTTTTACACTTAAAAATTTGCGCTTTTCATTGATATTAAAATGTTGAAAATTAACCGTTATATTAGCCTATTTTTATACTTTTATCTTTAAATCATCTCAAAATGTTTAAGAGCGTCTTTTATCGCTTCTACCATTTCATCCGTTGGATGTGAACGCGGATATTTTAATTCGTTTACTGCGTTCGGAGCATCATACATAGGTAAGCCTAAATCTCTTTTCACTTCGGCAATGTAAGCCGTATGCACTTTGAAACCATACTTTTCTTCGATATACGCTTGAATATCTTTGTAAGTCGTCTTTTTCTTAGGCGCACGCTCTAATGCGCGCTTTTCTATATCTTTAAGAGAAACCTGTCCTTCTTCTTCTCCAAACTCTACGTTTACACTGATATGTCCGTCAGGTTTTTTGTGGGAAAGAACAACTAACGTCTCCACGTGTTTGGTTTGGGGGAACATGTCGTAAGGTTGTATGCGTTCTATTTCGTAATAATCGCCCGTATTCCCCTTTCCGTTTACGTCGAAATCGGGGTTTTTCATCAATTCGCCCTTTTCGTTTTCCACCAAACGCCCCGTCAATATCCCTAAATCTCGCGCAAGCGTAGCGGGATTGCAAGAAATAATCGTAAGCTTTGGAATACCGCTTTGCAATAAGGCTTTCAAAACGCTCCGCGCTATTCCCGCGCGGGGCGGGTCAAGAATTAAACGCAATTTCTCGGCTTTTTCCCTTTCCACGACGGCAAACAGCTTTTCTTCCACGTACCCGCAAATATTCGTCATATTTCCCAAACCGTTTTTTTTCTTTAACGCGTCGGCGCAACGGGACGCCTCTTCTTCCAATTCGATTCCGTACGCCCTTTTCGCTTTTTTCGCTATCATAGCCGTCAAAAGTCCACCGCCCGAATACGCGTCGACAACTACTTCGTCCCCGCCGTTCACCACCGTTTGCAAAGCGTCTTGATACAGCTTTCCACGCACGTTTTCGTTCACTTGCAAAAAGGTAACGGGCCCCGCTTCGTAACGTATTCCTTGTTCTTCCGCTTGAAAAAAGCCCTGCCCGTGTACGAGATGAAAGCGTTCGCCGAAAATCACGTTCGTATCTTTATCGTTCACGTTGACGTATAACGAAAAGGAAGAAAATTCTTCGGAAAGTAGATTTACAAAATACTCCAAAAACGGCACGTTTCCATTGGTTGCCACCAGCGTAAAGATAAAATTCCCGCCGATTTCCCGCGCGACGATATGCCTTAATAACCCCGTCTTTTTCGTTTCGTCGTAACCCTGTACCCCCTTTTCCGCCACGTACCGTTTTACAACGGCAATTAACTTCTCCGCCCACTGCGGGTGAATAGCGCACGAAGAAATTTCCACGATACGGTGGCTACGTTCGGCATAAAATCCAATCACCGTTTCCCCTTGCGCGTTTACGCCAATCGGCATTTGCAATTTATTTCTGTATGCGTAGGGAAAATCGCTGGCAATCGCCGTCGGCACGTCCACGTCCAAACCGCCGATTTTCCGCAGAGCGTCTTTCACCACTTTCGATTTATGTACAAGTTGCGCGGAATAATCCAAATGTTGCAAACAACACCCACCGCAACGCAAAAAAACGGGACACTTCGCCCGCACCCGTTCCTTTGCAGGCGTAAGCACTTCTTCCAGCTTTCCGTATCCCACGTTCCCCTTTATTTTCAGCGCTTTAAAGCGTACCTTTTCGTTAGGCAAACAAGCAGGCACGAAAAAAGTTACCCCTTCGTGCCTGATAATCCCTTCTCCGCCCGAACCGATAGCTTCGGTAATCGCGCAAATACTGTCGTTTTTCCGTATCATATTCGTCCTCCAAACCGCGCTATTTTTTACTAATTCTACGCACGGTAACGTTCACAATCCCTCGCCACTTATACATTAAGTAATCGTACAGCACGAAGAAAAGCGAGCCGAATACGAGAATAATCCAAAGAATATTTTGAGAATTTAAAAAATCTACGGCGGTAGTCATTCCGAAAATAAACCGCCAAATCAAATACATCGTTACGTCAAACCAAACGGCTTTCACCACGCACGCCACGACACGGTTGATTTTAAAACGCAGTTGCAACTCGTTGACGAGCGGGTGCAACCCGAAAAACGCAATAAACGGCAACAAATCCCAAAACCGCCCCGCATTAAAGATAAAGGCGAGTATGCAACTTGCCAAGTACGCCAAAACGTATCCCAAGTAGCTTTTTTTCGCAAGGGGCAACATCAGCGCAACGCAACCGAGCAAATATCCCGTAAAGAGCAAAAACTCCGAATAAATGCCGAGCGTTAAAAATATAGTGGCTATCGCGCAAGCGAGCGCGGACAGCGCAATTTGGTGGGAATCCAGCCGTTTCATCTATCGTTTTTGCGCTTAACGGCAACCGCAACAAAGACTGAACAAGCAGTCTACGCAAAGATAGGTGTAGCAACAAGAGATACAGTTCGAACAAGCGTTTCCGCCCATTTGCGGTTCGTCGTCTATCGGCGCGCCGTTATTTCTCGAATACGGATTTTCCGTTTCGTGCGCCGATTGTTTTTGGAAATCGTTTTTCGCGTTAATTTTGCCGTACGCGCTACGGTATTTCACATTGTCGGGGTCCATTTGCATAGCGATTTCCAACTGCTTTTTGCTGTCGTTCGTCCAATCTTTCTTATAATAAACCACCGCTTGCAAATAATGCCATTCGGCAGGGCGTTCGTTGCAATCGTCTAAAAGCGCTTGCGCTTTTGCAATTTTTTCTTCCTTTAACAACCGTCCGATTTCTTCGTAGACGTCGACGCCGTCGGTATTTTTACTTTGCTCCTTTCTGCCCGCCATAATTTCCTTGTAGGCAAGTTCCACTTTGGTAAGCATTTTCGCCGCTTCGTTGCCCGCTTCGCCGTCTTGCCATCTTTCTTCGCTATACTTGGCTTTAAGCTCTTTGTAGCGCGCGGTAATTTCTTCGTCGGTTGCGTTTTCGTTTACACCTAAAATTTTGTAATTTTCATTCATAGTTTTTATTCCTTTTCGGCGTTTATCCGCCGCTATTTTCCCCCTATTTTACCCATTAGTATCTTTCTTTTTTCTTTTTTTACACGCGCCGTCGCAACGTAATCCTTCCATAATCCGTTTGGTTACGAGTGGCAAACCGCGCAATAAAATATTATCCGTCAAATCACGGTTAAAGGAAAAATGCAAGTGGCTCAAATTTTCACGGATATCAAAAAACAAAGCGTGAAACGCGTAATTTACTTCTTCCCCTATTTTCCCCACCGTCAATTCTCGTTTACAAGCCACGCCGTACGCCCTTTCAAAGGGATTATAGCTCCCCTTTTTCTTATCTTTATCGTAATCGTCCAGCGCGTCGATAAGATAAATCCATTTCCCGACGGCGTAACACAATTTACGGGTGTATTCGTTGGCTTTGCCATCTAAAATATAATCGGAAATATCCGCAAGCATCGTCGCCGTCGCGTCGCTTGCCCTATCCAAACTGTCCACGCCCGCCTTTTCCACTTGCGCTTGCTTTATAAGATTTTCGCGCACGATACGTTCGATTTCGGGATATTTCTTTTTCGCCCGTTTAAAACCCTTTTTAAAAAACCACCGTTTCCCTTTTCCGCCGTCGCCGTCCGCTACGTCGTCGACGTACTTATAATAGGCAAGCACGGTGTTGAGCGCGCCGAGTTGACAAGTCATTTCGTCCACTTCCGCCATTTGCCGTGAGCGGATACAATGGGTTAAACAATGTTGTTTTTCAATTTTCACGTCCACGCCCGCGAGGTTGTGGAAAAGTGCGGAAAGAAAGGTTACGTCGTAGGAAAGCCCCATTCGCGCCGAATTTCCGCAAACTTTTGCAATCCCTTTACACACACCGCAGTACATTGCGCGGTACAGCGTATCGTCTTTGATATATAAATACGGCGTATCCGTGCGGACGTATCCGAACATACAAAACCCCTTTTTTATCCGTTTTTCGCTTTTTTAAGCCTTCCCGTTCATTATAACACAACGAAAACAAAAAGGCAACCGCAAAAGGGCGTTTCACGAGAAATCGCCCAATATTTCACATTTTTAACAAAAATCCCCGAATTTATTATCTAAAATCGGGGATACCGTTTTTGTGTTTTTATAAAATTTTTACTTTTTTCCGCCGTCGGGTACGGGCACGATTTCCCCGTCTGCAAAGCGTAAAATTTCCGCCGCCATCGCGTTTAAATCGTTTTCCACCACCGTCTTAAAGCGCAACGGACGGTAACGCAAATCCAACAAGCTCTTGGGCGGTTTCATTGCCGTAAGCAAGTTTAAACGCTTAATCCCTTTAAAGCTGTCCTTTACGTCGTTGCCCGAAAGCGCGTACAATACGTCTTGCGGGAATTTGTAAGGGTTTGCCGTAGAAAGCACGACGCAAGGCGTATTATCCTTTTTGCCGTCTTCCGTTTCCATAGATTTTTGGTATTCCATATACACCCAAAGCGCTACGCCCGTATGCGTATCCATTGCATACCCGTATTCTTCGAAAATTTCGTACATCGCTTCAATGGTGTCGTCTTCGCTGGCAAATCCGCCGAAAAATTCTTTATCGAGCTTGTTCTTTTCCGCCGTCGTAATACGGTATTCTTTCTTTTCGGCAAGTTGTTGCATACGCTCCGCCGTAACCTTTTCGTTTCTGCCGGAAATTTCAAACAACAATCTTTCCAAATTGGAAGAAACGAGAATGTCCATAGACGGCGACATCGTACGGTAGAAATTGCGTTTCACGTCGTAAACGCCCTTTTCAAAGAAATCGGCAAGCACTTTATTTCTATTCGACGCGCAAACGAGCCTGCGCACGGGCAATCCCATTTGCTTTGCATACCACCCCGCCAAAATGTCCCCGAAGTTGCCCGTAGGCACGACGAAGTCGATTTTGTCGCCCATTTCGATTTGCCCCGACGTCGTCAAATCGAGATACGCCGAGAAATAATACGCAATTTGCGGAGCAAGCCGTCCGAAGTTCATCGAGTTCGCGCTGGAAAGACGCACGTGTTTTTCCGCAAGTTGCGCGTTAAAATCGGGAGAAGTAAACAGCCGTTTTACCGCCCGTTGACAATCGTCGAAATTTCCTTTCACCGCCGAAACGAACACGTTGTTGCCGTCTTGAATACACATTTGCAAGCGTTGCATTTTTGCCACCCCTTCGTCGGGATAGAACACTGCCACTTTCGTTCCTTTTACGTCGCGAAAGCCTTCCAAAGCCGCTTTACCCGTATCCCCGCTCGTTGCCGCAAGAATAAGGATTTCGTCTTGAATGCCCGTAACTTCGCAACTTTTCGTCATAAGATAAGGCAAAACGGTAAGCGCCATATCCTTAAACGCGCACGTAGGCCCGTGAAAAAGCTCTAAAATATACAAATTCCCGTCGATTTTCACAAGCGGGGCAGGGTCTTTGCTCGTAAACGTGGAATACGCCTTTTCGCAAATTTCTTTTAAGTAATCCGCGCCCAAATCGTCCGCAAGATATTTGCCAAGCACGAACGCCGCGCGTTCGGGATAGCTCATACCCGCCATTTCTTCCATTTCTTCACGGCTTACCTTCGGAAAGGTTTCAGGCACGTACAAACCGCCGTTTTTCGCCAAGCCTTGTACGATTGCTTCCGCACCCGTTACTCTTTCTCCGCCACGCGTACTGATAAAATACATCTTATTCAACCTACCTTCGTTTTTCTCTTTTATTCTTTTCCTTTCCTGTTCGTCCGCCCCTATACGGACGGCAAACAAGCAAAAACGACAGCCCGCTATCGGCTGTTACGCTATTTTCCCTTTTTTAAGAAAAATAGCCAAGCGGAAAGAACCGCTCGGCTATCCTCGTACGAATTTTACAAAGATGCCGTTCGATACTTATAAAACGGCGTTATTGATTACAGATATTTCGTAACGAAATCAGGCAATTCTTCTTTCGTTGCGGAAACGGATACGGTAATCACCATATTGTTGTTTTTCGCCACTTTATCAAGCATATAGAAGAACGTTGCAAGTTCTTGCACCGGTTTGCCCGCAATACGGACAACGCCGTCGATATATACGTACTCGTTATCGTGGTTACCCGCAATAACGCCCTT
Organism: Candidatus Scatosoma sp.; assembly: GCA_045577595.1. Classification (GTDB taxonomy): domain Bacteria; phylum Bacillota; class Clostridia; order Christensenellales; family Borkfalkiaceae; genus Scatosoma. The sequence continues at coordinate 19,168 of JAZNIR010000135.1, read as the reverse complement.
GATAAATCCGCAAAGCGCCGTTTCGCCTGCAATATCGTATTCACTTACGTCGATAAAACGCACTTCGCGTTCTAAATCATACATACCGCGCTTGCTGTCCGTGATAAAAATCAGATGTCCTTTCGCTTGTTCCACCGCAGCGTTTGCCGCGTCAATCATCATCTTGGTTTTACCCGTACCCTTTGCGCCGTAAATTACTTTAATCATAAATCAAATCCTCCCTGATTTTGTCGAACTTTACCCAAGCTGTGGATTGCTCTTACTCGGGTTTATTCTATTCTACCAAATTTTTCACATAATTTCAAGACTTTTACGAAAAAAAATCAAGGAAAAATGAAAAAATTTTTTAATAATCGAAAAACGGGGCTTTTTCGCCCCGTTTTTTACCGTGTATTAACGCAAATTCTCTACAAACCGTTTAATTCTCGTCAAACCTTCTTGAATATCCGCGTCGGAAAGGGAATAAGAAAGGCGTACGCAATCGTCCGCACCGAACGAAACACCGGGAATCGTCGCCACCTTTTCCGCGTCCAACAGCGCGTCCGCAAAGTCTATCGAACCGTTAATTTTCTTATCGCCGTACGATTTGCCGTACAAACCGCCCACCACCATCATCACGTAAAACGCGCAGTCCGGCTCTACGGCGTACACGCCGTCTATATCGGCAATCAATTTCAAAAGTTTTTCTCTGCGCTTATCGAATACGTTCACCATTTCCCCGATTTCTTCTTCAGACGAAGCAAGCGCTTCTATCGTCGCGTGTTGAGAAATCGAACAAGCGTTGGACGTTGCGTGGCTTTGGAAAGAATCAATGGCTTTCGCGACGTCTTTCGGCGCGGCGAGATAACCAACCCGCCACCCCGTCATTGCGTACGTTTTCGAAACGCCGTTGACGGTTATCGTTAAATCTTTCATCTTATCGCTACACTTTGCAATCGAAAAAGGTTTTACGCCGTTATAACAAAGTTTTTCGTAAATTTCGTCGGCAAGCACGAAAATATCCGCTTCTTCGCACACTTTGGCAATCGCGCGCACTTCTTCTTCGCAATACACCGCGCCCGTAGGATTGGACGGGGAATTAAAGATAAGCATTTTCGTCTTGGGCGTAATCGCCTTTTTCAAATCTTCCGCCGTAAACTTAAACTTGTTTTCCTTCTTGCAATCCAGATATACGGGCGTCGCCCCGCACACTTTCACCACTTCGGGATAGGTAAGCCAATAGGGCACGGGAATAATCACTTCGTCCCCTTCTTCTAGCACGGCGTAGCAAGCGTTAAAAATCGAATGTTTCGCCCCGTTAGAAACGATAATTTGCGAGGGCTCGTAAGAAAGTCCGTTGTCCTTTTCAAACTTTTCGCAAATCGCCTTACGCAAAGGCAAAAGCCCCGACGACGGCGTATATTTCGTATGACCGTTATCCAGCGCCTTTTTCGCCGCTTCGATAATATGATTGGGCGTATTGAAATCGGGTTCGCCCACCCCAAACGACACGACGGGTTCGCCCGCCGCTTTCATAGCCTTTGCCTTTGCGGAAATCGCAAGCGTCAAAGACGGGGAAATCGTCGTCATTCTGTTGGCAATTCTGTTTTTCATTCGTTATATCTCCTGTTTGCGTTCGTTCGCATCTGTTTTTTACGTTTACTATTGTACAATGTTTTCAAAAAGAAAGCAACCGTTTTTCTGTCAAAACGGAAAAAATAATCGAAAATTTTGATAAATTTTATTGAATAATCACTTTTTTCGATTGAGTAAATCGAAAAAAATAAGAGCAAAGCCTTTTTCGCCTTGCTCTTGATTTGTGTTTTTATAAAAAGCGTTCCCCCTTGCCGTCGCTTACGGCAAGGGGGAAGTTTTTATTTACAGTAGTTTAATCAAACGGGTCTTGATACGACCAAAAGAACTCAGGGGAATTAATATCCGTTTGAGTTACGACATACGATAATTCCATATAAACTCGGTCATTTTTCCAAGTATTATCGCCGTACCCATGTGCCCCATAAAATACATACAAATAATTAATATTCCTTAAATCGCTTAAGTTATTCTCCTTTATTCTATAATTACTAAACATTGTTTGATAGTATCTATTGCTGAATCAAAACAAATACTATCTGTCAAATTTGATATGGAAAAACGAACGGTGCATAACAACAATTCTCCGCTACTCACGGTATATTCCTTATAATGCGTACCCTCTTGTATACATATAAAATTAAGATTGGTTAGATCAATTATTTCTTCCTGTGACAACACTTCACTTGTTCCCGATATCCTAATTCGACTCCATCCCACTTCTTCATTATAATCGTTTTTTATACAAGAAAAAGAAAATTCATAAGAATCATATCCCATAAAAAGCTCTTCTCGGGTGATTGCATTTATTACACCCCCCTCAAATATATATTCGTTATCTTGGCTTCCGTTCTTTGAACCATCTATCATTACGATTTTAATAGGATGCCTTGTTGTCATTTCGTCCAAGAAAAACGTCTGAAATTCTTCAAAATCCGTATAATAACTACTCCACACAATCCACGGACCCGTTTCTCTATCGTCTCCTACATTCTCTTTATCACACGCGCTAAAAGCAAAGATAAATACGAAACCTAAAAACAAACTCACCCATTTTTTCATCATTTCTATTTTCTCCTTATTATATATATTTGTCAAATCCCCCGTCCGTTCGAAATATAAAAAATTTTTTTACATCTTTATTCTATCATATAAAAAACTGCTTGTCAATACTTTCCAAAAAAATCACTCTCGGCGTTTGTAAGCGCCGAGAGCTCCTATTTTACCAATCGTTATTTATTTTTCTTCCAACGTCAAATAGGTTGCGGGGTCTACGTTCACGCCGTTTTTATGCAGTTCAAGGTGCAAATGCGGACCGTCTTTATATTCGTTTCCGCACGCCTGCGCCACCGTCGCAATCTTTTCGCCCTTTTCCACTTTATCGCCCACTTTCAAGCCGTCGATTTCGTCCACGAAACGGTACACCGATTTCAAACCGTCGTCGTGCGCCACTACGATTTCCGTGCCCGTAAGCAAATTGTCTTTATAAATGCTTTCCACCGTGCCCGCTTCTACGGCAAGCACGCTCGTGCCCGCTTCCGCGTAAAAATCAATGCCTTGATGCTGGTAATACGCGCCCGTAATTTGGTTGTGATAAAAACCGTATTCATTCAGCACGGACACCGTTTCCACCGGCATCACCAATCCTTCGGGCGTAACCACCACTTGCTCGTCGTCGCCCTTTTCGTCGTCCGGTTTTTGCTGTTCGTTATTCACGCCCGTATTCACGCTCGGTTGCTTTTGAAAGCCGTTGTTCGACACCACTACCGCCACCGTGATAATGGCAAACAGCGCCACCGCACAACCAATCGCCGTCAACAGATAAAATTTGCGTTCGCCGTTCAGCCACTTTTTCTTGTTTTTTTCTTTCTTTTCTTTCATAATGTTTTTTGCTCCTTACCTTTTTGTATGTATATGTTTGCCGAATTTTCCGCCGTTTAAACGTACGCTTTCCCTTTTTATGCAAAAAATCTTCTTATACCCCCTTAAAACCCGCCGAAAATAATCGGATAACCGAGCGTAACCCGTTTCCCGTCTTTGGAAACGGCAATATGCAAATTCACCGCTTTGCCGTCCACGAGCACGTATTCCGTCCAATTTCCCGTGTACGCGTAATAACAATCGACGTCCGCGCATTCTTCCTTAATCATAAGGGACGCGTCGTACTTTTGCATATATTTTTCCGCAAGCGTATCCGCCCGTTCGTTTTTGTCGTTGGCAAACGACACCGATTCCCCTTTCACCCGTCGCACGTCTTGCACCGACAACGAAGATTTCATAATCGCCCACGACGACGCGCCGTCTAAATAGAAACGTCTCGTCCCCGCCACGTCGACGAATTTTCCCACGTACACCGTTTTGGAAAGCGCGCAAAAAAGGCACAACGTAAGCGTTGCCACCACGCATAAAAACCACTGTTGTATCCGCCAAAACGCGCGCATAAAAAAGCTCCTTTCCACAACGGTTTTCCGTCGTGAAAAGGAGTATTGACTGTTTATTTATTTTTTATACCTTTTTTATCAAATCGCGCTTTTAAAATCCGCCCAACACTTCCCCGCCAAGCAAGTGGATATGCAAATGACGCACCGTTTGTCCGCCGTTTTCCCCTTGATTGATAATAATACGGTAGCCGTCTTGCAATCCAAGTTCGTCTTTGATTTCCGCTATTTTTTCAAAGCAATATTTCAGCGTTTCCGCCTTTTCCCCGTCCATTTCGGTAAGCAACGCAAAATGCGTTTTAGGGATACATAAATAATGCAATTTCGCTTTCGGTTCAATGTCGCGAATGACAATCATTTTATCGTCTTCATACAGTCTGGGCGACGGAATTTCCCCCGCCACGATTTTACAAAAAATACAGTTTTCCATCTTTTTTTCTCCTTGTTATTTTATATTTTCTCGGCGCATACGCCGTCTTGATACAACTTCGTAATTTCCACCGTTGCGGGATTTTTCCCAATATCCCCCGCCACGTACACGCGGATATAATTATCCAAATATCCTTCCGTATAACCGCCGATAAAACGCTCGGGCACGACGCGCAAACGCTTGCCGATAAACTTTTGCATATACGCCCGCTTTTGCTCTTCGCCCGCCTTTATCAACCGCTCCACCCGTTCCTTTTTTACGGCAAAGGGCAATTCTTTATACTTTTTATACGCGTTCGTCCCTTCGCGCGGGGAATAGGGAAAGGCGTGAATTTGCGCAAACCCCGCTTCTTCCACGATGCTTACCGACTGTAAAAAATCTTCTTCCGTTTCCGTCGGAAAACCCACGATAATATCCGTCGTAATCGACGCGTTTTCAAAAGCGTCGTAAATCATTTTACACTTTTGCAAATATTCTTCGCGCGTGTAATGCCTATTCATACTTTTAAGTACGGCAGAAGAACCGCTTTGCAAGGACAAATGGAATTGTGGCGCAAAATTCTTCAAACCTTTCAAAGCGTCTAAAAATCGTGGCGTAATCAATCCCACTTCCATCGAACCCAAACGGATACGCGTATCCGCGTCTTTAACGGCGCGCATCAAATCGGCAAGGTCGCGCCCCTTTTCGTCCTTGTAATCGGATATATCAATCCCCGTAACCACCGTTTCAAACGCGCGACTTTGTAAAATTTCGTCCCGCGCGCTTTCCAAGCTCCGCGAACGGCTACGCCCCCGCAAATACGGAATTACGCAATAGGAACAAAAACGGTTGCACCCGTCTTGAATTTTCACGAAATTCCGCGTTTTTAAACATTCGGGAAGTGGCATTTCTTCGTACGATTTCGCTTGAAAAAGCTGTTTCCCTAAAAAATCGTCCGCAAACCCGTTTTGCACGATTTCCAACACGCGGTTTTTTCGTTGCGCGCCCACGACGGACAGGACGTTTTCGCTCTTTCCCAAAAAATCGTCGGGGCTTTTTTCGCTCGCGCAACCGCACACGATAATCTTCGCGTTTTCGTTGTTTTTCAACGCTTTTCCCACCGTTTGACGACTCTTTCTCTCCGCTTCCGCCGTTACGGCGCAAGTGTTTACGATATATAAATCCGCCTTGCAAAGCTCCCGCGAAACTTCGTAACCGAGCTCTTCCAAACCGCGTATTATCGAACCGCTTTCCACGTCGTTTACTTTACAACCCAGCGTAATAACGCTCGCTTTCATTCTCTATCCCCCAATTCGCCCAAAGCGTACATCACGACGGCAGTTAGCGCCACGCCCGCCGTTTCCGCCCGCAAAATGCGTTTCCCAAGCGTAATATGCGCGTAGCCCAGCGTTTTGGCTTTTTCCGCTTCTTCGCGCGAAAATCCCCCTTCGCTACCCACGACAATCACCGTACTGCCTTGCAAGCTTGTCAAATTTTTCTCGCTCGCCGTTGCAAATTCGCACGCAAACAACTTGTTTTCGTACGGCAACCCCGCCGTGAGCGCCTTTTCCAAACTCTCGTAATACACGATATTGGGCGCGACGGCGCGCAAGCATTGTTTACACGCTTCTTTCGCCACCTTTTGCAACCGCTCCAACTTGTTCGCGTTCATATACGCCGACGAAAACTCGGAAGAAAACACCCCGATTTCGCTTACGCCGAGCTCCACCGCCTTTTGCACGAGAAATTCGTTTTTATCGGCGTTTTTCAAATACCCGAACAAAAGACAAACCTTTTCTTTTGCTTCCCTTTGCCCGATTTCTTCCCGCACGACGTTTAAAAGCATACGCTTTTTTTCTACGGCGGACACGACGGCGGTGTATTCTTTCCCACTGTTATCCAGCAACACCACTTCGTCGCCCACGCCGATACGGAGCACGTTTTTCGCGTGCTCGAATTCTTCTCCGCAAAGCTCCGTCAATTCTTCTATTTTATCCACGAAAAATCTTTTCAACGCAGACATACTCTCTCCCTTTCCGCTTTTACGCGCGTTTTAACACCAACGAAAACCATTCGCCCTTTCTTCTTTCGCTTTCCACTTGCATACCCACTTCCGCGTACGCCTTTTTCACCATTTCCAAACGGCTTTCGATAATACCGCTCAAAATCAAAACCCCGTCGTTTTTCAAATTTTTAGGAATCGACGGCGCAAGCAGCTTCAACACTTCGCCCGTGATATTCGCCACCATTACGTCCGCTTGAATATCCGTGTCGTCCAAAAGGTTGGAATGCGCCACCACCGCCCGTTCGTCCACGCCGTTCAACTTACAATTATGTAGCGAACTTTCCACCGCGATTTCGTCGATATCGGTGAGATACGCTTTTTTCGCACCGAGCTTTAACGCGGAAATGCCTAAAATACCGCTCCCGCAACCCACGTCGATACAAACGGTTTCGGGCGTGATATAATTTTGCAACCATTCCACGCACATTGAAGTCGTTTCGTGTTCGCCCGTGCCAAACGCCATATTCGAATCAAGCAACACGATAAATTCCCCGTCGGCGGGCGTATAATCTATCCATTCGGGCACGACGACGATTTTTCCCAAATGAATCGGGCGGAAATGCTTTTTCCACACGTCAATCCAATCGTCCCCGTCCACTTGCCGTTTGGTATCTTCCAAAGTACCGAACGCAATCGCGCCACCGCTCATTTCTTTCGCGTTGTTTATATCCGATAAAATAGACGCGATTATCTCTTTCGCCACGCTTTCTTCCACGTAGCATTTCACGAGCACGTCGCTTTCTTTGGGCGTAGCAAGTTCGTCGTCCATATAATCCCAATAGGTGGTTTCTTTGCTGTTTTGCAAAGCGATTATGTCGTTTCTATCGCAAATGGTAACGCCGTAATCGGTGTAATTCCACATAATATCCGCCACGATTTCGCTTGCTTGCGTCGTCGTATGCACGGTCAATTCGGTATATTTCATATTCGTTCACCTTTTTTCTTTTATTATAACACACCCAACGGTTTTTTGCAACGGATTTCGCCGTTCAATCCCCCGCCGTTTATACACGCCCGCCTTTTTTAAAGCGCTTTTGTAAAAACGTGACGAGATATTCGTAAAAATCTTCCGCCACCGCCGACGAAATCGCCGTTTTATGCAGTCCGACGACGAGCTCCCGCGCGCACTTGGGCGACGAAATCGGCAACAACACCAAATCCCCCGACGTTTTTCCCCACGAAAATTCCGGCCAAAACCCTACGCCCGCGCTCGCGCCGATAATATTTTTCACCGCGACGGGCGAATCGCTTTCAAACGCCGTTTTCGGCTTAAATCCTGCCATAGCGCAATATTTATCGCACGCCACCCGAAACCACTTCGAGCCGGCTAAACTGACGAATCCTTCCCCCGCCACTTCGGAAAGCGCCACGCTTTGCCTTTGCGCGTACGGCGAATTTTTATGCACCGCCAAATAGATATTTTCGGAAAGAACGCTCCGTTTTTCAAAGGGTGGTAACGCCGTAGAGAGTCCCCCGTTCATCGAAACGGACACTTGACAATCTTGCTCCGCCTCGTTTTGAATGAGTTCGAACACCGTTTCGGGGAATTTCTTTTTATACGCCACCACCGCGTCGGTAACCGCCGTCGACGCCGACAGCACGTTTAATTTCACCGTTCGGTTTTGTTCCCCTTTCAACGTTTTCAGCTCTTGCGGAATAGCGTCCAACTCGGCGAAAATCCCTTGCAATTTTTCTTGTAAATATTTCCCGTACGCCGTCAAATACACGTTTCGCCCCTTTTTATAAAACAGCGAAACTTGTAATTCGTCTTCCAGCGATTTAATCGCTTTCGTCAAAGCGGGTTGCGCGATATGTATCTCTTCCGACGCCCGCGTAACGTGTTGGTGTTTTGCTACCACGTAAAAATACCGTAATTTTGCCAATTCCATATACGACTTTTCCTTTTAATCAATAACGAACGGTTATCGTTTTTATAATAATTATATATTTTACATTATCCTTTGTCAAATGTATAATGGTAGGGAAAACAAAAAAAACCAAAGGAGAAAAATTTATGGTTACGGTATTTGAAAGCATTATGTTAATTTGTTTCGGCATCTCTTGGCCGATTTCCGTGTATAAGAGCGCGACGAGTAAAACGACGAAAGGCAAAAGCGTGATATTCACCCTTGCGATTATTATCGGCTATCTTGCGGGAATCACGGGCAAAATTCTCGGCGGGCATATCAACTACGTATTGGCGCTTTATCTTATCAATTTAGCGTTCGTCAGCGTCGACCTTGCCTTGTACTTTATCAACAAAAAACGGGAACGCGCCGTCGAACGCACCCACGCATAACGACAACGAATATATATCCCCAAGAAAAAATCACGGACGAAATTTTTCGCCGTGATTTTTTTATCCATATTTATCTTTTTTATTCTTCTTGCGTAGCAAGGAGCGCTTCTCTATCCGCAATCGCCAGCGCTTCCACCATCGAATCAATATCCCCCGTCATAAACGCGTCCAAATTGTATTGGCTAAGCCCGATACGGTGGTCGGTTACCCGACTTTGCGGGAAATTATAGGTGCGAATCCGTTCGCTACGGTCGCCCGTGCCCACCATACTGCGACGGTTTTCTTCCCGCGTTTTCGCGTTTTGCCCGTTATAAAAATCGTACAAACGGGAACGCAACACCTTAAACGCCCTTTCCTTGTTTTTAAGTTGCGAGCGTTCGTCTTGGCAAGTTACGACGATACCCGTCGGAAAGTGGGTAATCCGCACGGCGGACGCCACTTTGTTGACGTTTTGACCGCCCGCGCCCCCCGAATGAAAAATGTCGATACGGATATCTTTATCGCTAATTTCCACTTCCACTTCTTCCGCTTCGGGCAGTACGGCAACCGTCGCCGCCGACGTATGAATCCGCCCTTGCGTTTCGGTGGCGGGTACGCGTTGCACCCGATGCACCCCGCTTTCGTATTTCAACAGTTTATACGCGCCCGCGCCCGTTACGGAATACACCGCTTCTTTCACCCCGCCAAGCTCGGTGGCGTTCACGTCGATTTCTTCCACGCGAAGTCTGTGCCCCGCGCAATAATTTTGATACATTCTGCAAAGCTCGCCCGCAAACAGCGCCGCTTCTTCCCCGCCCGTGCCCGCGCGGATTTCCAAAATACAGCTCCGCTCGTCGTTTTTGTCTTTGGGCAAAAGTAGCACTTTCAATTCGCCAAGTAACGCGGATAAACGCTCCTTACAATCGTACCCTTCGTCGATTAGCATTTTTTTCATTTCCGCGTCCGTTTCCGTTTCGGCAAGCGCAAACGCGTCTTGCATTTCTTGCTCGATGCTTAAATATTCTTTGTATTTTTCCACCGTTTCGGTAAGTTCAGCTTGTTCTTTGGAATATTTTTGCCACACGGACATATCCGATAAAGTGTCGCTATCCGCAAGCTTTTCGGATAAAAATTCAAACCGTTTTAAAATGCCGTCCAACTTCGTCAGCATAAAGGGGTACTCTCCTTTTTTACATCATTACTTTTACGTATCTGTCCACGCCGTTAAAATCTTTGATAATCATAGAATACGCGCTACCTTTAAACATACGCACGACTTGTTGCGCCTGCCCTTCGCCCACTTCCATAATCAACATACCGCCACGATTGAGATATTTGCCCGCTTCTTCGGCAATCCGACGGTATATATCCAATCCGTCCGCCCCGCCGTCCAGCGCAAGACGGGGTTCGTAATCGCGCACTTCCCGTTGCAACCTATCAATTTCCGCCGACGGAATATACGGGGGATTGGAAACGATAACGTCAAATCTACCCCGCAACCGCTTAAACAAATCCGATTGCAAAAACAAAATATCCGCGCCGTTTAATTCGGCGTTTTCTTTCGCCAGCGCCAGCGCGTCTTCGCTGATATCCACCGCCGTCATTTTAATTTTACGCTTTGCCTTTTCCGCTTCTTTATAAACGGCAATCGCAATCGCGCCACTGCCCGTGCAAAGGTCTAAAACGCTTTGCCCTTCTTCCACCGCTTGCACCACCATCAAAGCGAGCTCTTCCGTTTCGGGACGGGGAATAAGCACCCGTTCGTCCACCTTGATTTTATATCCGTAAAAATCGGTGTCGCCGACGATATACCAAAGCGGTTTTCCCGTCAAACGTTCGTCTACAATCCGCAAAATCGCTTTGGCTTCGGCAACTTTTAAAATGCGTTCTTCGCTTTTCACCGCGCTCTTTGGCATACCCAAAGTGAGCGCGAAAATCCATTCGGCGTCGTCGCCGTCAATCCCGTACGCGTCGAAACGTTGTTTGGTGTTTTTAAGTAGCGCGCTCATCTTCCCCGACGTCGCAAACACCCGCTCGGGAATACTTTCGTCCGCGTCCATTTCCAAAACGGTGTTAAACGCTACGATAGCGCACTCTATCATTCCGTCTTCGGGCTCTCTCGTCGTCAATCGTTGCAACATCAGTCCGGGCGCTTTAAAAATCAAGAAAAACTTGTTTTTCGTTTTGGATAACAGCCTTAAAATTTCGTAGGAAACACCCGCGACGACGGGCAATAATAAAAGCTTAAAACAAACGCGAATCAGTCCGTCCAACTTCTCGTTGTCGGTGTACACCCAACCCGCCACGATAATATTCGCGAGCGAAAACACCAAAATACTAACGAGCATCACCAAAAACAAAAAGGTCGTTCCGCATCTGTCGTGTACCCGCGAACATTCGCGCACGTTTTCCACCGTCAAATCCTTTCCGCTTTCAAAACAGCTTATCGTTTTATGCTCCGCGCCGTGGCACATAAACACCCGTTTTAAGGACGGGATAAAGGAAATCAAAAGGATATAGGCGATAAACACGCCCAAACGGATACCCCCTTCGATTAAGTTAAACCAAAGTCCGTCTAATCCCCTGCTCGTTTTATCAAACGGCAAAAATCCCGTGATAAATTGGGGTAACGCAATAAAAATGAGTACGGCAAGCACCACGCCTAACAAGACGGCGACGCCGTTAAACACACCGCTCAAATCAATTTTATGTTTTTCTTTCAGCCATTTTTCCGCTTTGGTGGGTTGTTCGTCGTCTTCTATCGCCACGTCGGCGCTCCGCATCAACACGCGGTTACCGTCAATCAGCGAGCGCACGAAATTCACCACGCCACGAACGAACGGTAAGCGCGCGAATTTATTTTGTTTTTCAGGCGGTTTGATGCGCTTGGATTCGATTTGAATTTCTCCTTGCGGGTCGCGCACGGCGGTTGCCATAGACGTTCTGCCCCGCATCATTACCCCTTCCATCACGGCTTGCCCGCCGATGGAAACGCAGTTCTTCGTCGTTTTCTTCATATCTCACCTTTCAAACGCGACGGCTAAAAATAATCGTTCGCCACGTTGTTAAATAAATCGACAAAAACAGTCATAAAAAAGTAAGGCTTTAAGATGAGCGCATCTTAAAGCCGCAGTTTACCGTTACATACCGTATCTCTTCTTGAATTTATCGATACGTCCACCGGTATCAACCAACTTTTGCTTACCCGTAAAGAAAGGGTGGCAATTACTGCAAATGTCCACTTTCAACGTTTCGCAGTCTTTCGTCGTGCCCGTTTTAAAAGTCGCGCCACAAGCGCACGTTACGGTTACTTCGTGATAGTTAGGATGGATATCCGCTTTCATATATATTCACCTCGCTGTTCGTTTTTCTTCATTATGCTTTCCAATTATAACGCTTTTTTTTTCAATCGTCAACTGTTTTTGCCGTCATTTATAAAAAAATACTTGCAAATTTATCAAAAATGCGTTATACTAATCATATCCGCGCCCGACGGCGAGTTTTTCCCGTCGAATTTTTTGCAGGCGGAAAGGAATCGCAAGCTTATGAAAGTTTGGCAACTCGCTTATCCACACAATTTACAACACGTAAACGCGCCCGATTTAAAACTCGAAACGGACAAAGTGAAAGTAAAAATCACCAAAGCTTTGCTCACCGAATCGGACGTCAACGTTTACAACGGCGCGATTAAGGTAAAATCCCCCTTCGTGCCAGGTAGATTCGCCATCGGCCAAGTAACCGAAACGGGCGAAGATTCTTTCGTAAAAAAAGGCGAACGGGTATATCTTGCGGGCGTAACCGAAGACGAACTTTCCCCCGACGGCTTAAAAATCGCGGGCGAAACGTCCGACGGGTTCTACCGTGATTTCGTGCTTGCGGGCGTAGACGACGTGTATCCCTTGCCCGCGTCCGTTACGGACGAAAGCGCTTTTCTTATCGACGCAATCGCGCTTGCCGAACGGGTGGTTGACGAAATGCAAATCTCGGTTGGGCAACACGTACTCGTGCTCGGCGGTGGGTTATACGCAAACGTACTTTGCCAAATCATCATCTATCACCGTGCCGTGCCTATCCTTGCGGACAACAACGCCGAACGGCTTGCCCGCGCGAGAAAATGCGGTATTTATTACACCTTCCCCAACGACGATACGTTAAAGCAAAACGTGCTTAACGTTACGGGCGGAAAATTTGCCGACGGAGCGGTGTATATGGCGTACGCCAACCGTAGCGAACCTTCCGTTCTTTTCCCGCTTGTCAAACGGGATTCGTTCGTATCTTTCTGCGCGTCCACCTATAAAAATTTGCACGTCAATTTAGAATACGCCTTAAAAAACAACGTAACCGTAAAGGGCATCACGGAAAGCAGAGAATTCGTTTCGACGGCAATCAATTTATTGGCGCAAAAAGCGGTAAATTACGCCGAATTCCCCTTTAAAACGTTTAAGGAAGAAGAACTTCCTACGCTTATGGACAAATACGCAACGTTACTTGGTAGCGGTTCGAATTTACCCGAAGAAATGGATATTATCAAATTTATCTTTTAACCGTTCCGTACCGTAATATTTTTGCGGTACGGTTATCTTATACACAAGGAGCTATTTATGCAAAAACTGATTATCGCTTCGGATATACACGGCTCGTACTTTTGGTGCGAAAAATTATTGCAAGCGTTCGAAAAGGAAAACGCCGACAAACTCGTTTTACTTGGCGACCTTTTATATCACGGCGCAAGAAACGACTTACCGCAAGGCTACGACACGAAAAAAGTATTCGGCGCGCTAAACGCGTATAAAGAAAAAATCGTCGCCGTACGCGGAAATTGCGACAGTGAAGTCGACCAAATGGTGCTTTCTTTCCCCTGTCTTGCCGATTACGCGCTGTTAGAAACGGAAAACAGCACGTTATTTTTAACGCACGGGCATTTATTTAACAAACAAAACCCGCCCCTTTTAAAGGAACGGGATATTCTTTTCAACGGACATTTCCACACCCCTTGCTACGAAAAATTAGAAAAGGGTGGCGCGTACGCCAACTGCGGTTCGGTGTCGTTGCCAAAAGCAGGCACGCCCCATTCGTATATCGTTTACGAAAACGGCGTTTTAACGTGGAAAGATTTGGAAACGGGCAAACCGTTCGTTCCCGATAATTCCCTTTTCTAACCGCGTTTTCGAATCGTTAAAGTTTTACTCAAAATGTTTCTTCCATTCGTCCGCCTGTTTATCGGGCGGATTTTTTACGTGCGAAAGCGCGTACTCTCTTTGCAACAAACCGTATTTGTATTCGCCGAGCGTATGATAAGGCATCACTTCCACCCCCCGACTGTTTTTCAACGTTTTTAAAAGCGCTTTCACCGCCGAAAAATGCTTTTCGTCGTCGTTAAAGGTGGGCACGATAGGCAAACGGATAATAAACGGTACGCCCGATTCGTCTAACAAGCGTAAATTTTTCATAATCGGCGCAAGGGGTACGCCCGTGTTTTTTTGATGCCTTTTATCGTCCGTGTCCTTTACGTCAAAAAGCACCAAATCACATTCGGCAAGCACCTTTAAAAAATCCTTTTCGCTTGCAAAACCGCTCGTTTCTATCGCCGTCGACACCCCGTTTTCACGGCATTTTTTCAAAATCTCCGCCGTAAAATCCGCTTGGAAGAGCGGTTCTCCGCCCGAAACGGTCACGCCCCCGCCCGAAGTTTGATAAAAGGGTTTATCCCGCAACACTTCCGCAACGATTTCGTCCGTATCCGCCCTTTTTCCTATCCTTTCCAAAGCGCCCGTCGGGCATACGTCCGCGCACGCCCCGCAAAAATGGCAACGCTCTCTTATAAGCGCGTGTTTCCCCGCTAAAAAGGTATGCGCGCCAAACGGGCAAACGCTTTCGCAACGTTTACATTCCACGCATTTTTGCGGATAATAAAACAGTTCTTCGTGTAATTTTTGCGATTCGGGATTATGACACCACGCGCAAGTAAGCGGACAACCTTTCAAAAACACCGTCGTCCTAATGCCTGGTCCGTCGTCCGTGCAAAATCTCGAAACGTTGATAATTTCCCCTTTCATTTTACACCTTCGTTTGTATAGTTCTTTCCATTACCATTTTTTTCAGTTCGTCCGAAAGCCTATAAAAATATTCGGAATATCCGCCCACGCGCACGACGAAATTTTTATAATCTTCGGGATTTTCATACGCCTTTTGCAACGTTTCCGCGTCCATACAGGTAAGTTGCATTTGCACCCCGCCCAGTTGCATATACGTCAAAATCAACGATTTTAACGTTTGATTGCTAAACGACGGTTGTACGTTAAAATTAAATACGGGTACGCCCACCGCGTCTTTTAAATCGAGCGAAGTAACGCTGCTAATCAGCGCCGTCGGTCCTTTCACGTCCTTGCCGAAAATCGACGCAAGCGAATCGCAAAGTGGCGCGCCGTTTTTTCTACCGTCGGGGGTTGCCCCCACCACTTTCCCCGCGCCTACTTGCGACATAAACTGTATCGAGCAAGGCAAAAACGCTTCGCCTATCGCCGGTTTTTCTTCCATTAACGCTTGATAGATTTCTGTGGAAAATTCGTTTGCCAAACGGTTGACTTCGTCGTCGTCCACCCCAAAGCATTTTTTATGCGCCCGCGCTTGCCGTAAAAACGTTTCGTCGTCCGACGCCAATTTTTCCAGCAATTCTTCCGCCGTCAAGCGCTTGCTTTCAAACACGAAATCTTTCACGACGAACAAACTATCCAAAACGTTTATCATTCCCCCAAAATTCACCAAACTCCACTTATAACGCGCACCACCGTTGTTATAATCCAACCCCGCGTCTATACAATCGTCGATAAGTAGCGTCCGCATCGGCAACGGTTGATATTTTGCGCGCGTTTCTTGCGAGCGGGAAATTTGCCCCGTAACCGTTTTGATTACCCCCTTCACGTCCGATAAAAACGCTTGATAAAACGCGTCGAACGTTTTTGCCGTAGGCAAGGCGGTTTTCAACGTGTTTTCAAAAACGTATAAAAGGTTGATACCCGCGTCCACCGAACCGACGTTGGAAAGCCCCGCAAGCATACTTTCCGTACACCCACCGCCACAAAACTTTTTCAAATCTTCGTCGGTAATTTTCGGCACTTTTTCTTGCAATCCGCCAAGCAACACTTTCCCGTTATAAAAAGCAGGTTGCCCGTTATTCGTACGGATAACTTCAAACGCCTTTTCCCAAATCTCGCTTGGCGTGTTTTCGTCCACGAACAACTCAATCATAGGCCGACGTCTGCCTTTCGACGCTTCCAAACACTGCAAAGTAAGCGCGTTATAATCGTTTCCAAGCGCCATCGAATACCCGTTGTTTTCGTTTAAATTATCAAACAGTTCCCCTAATAAATCGGTTACGTCTTCCCCTTTATGATAGGGTGCAAGACCGCTCGCCACACAGCCGAGATTATCACACCCGTCTAAATACATCACGAAGTTCCAAGACAAAATCGCTTCGTAAATGCTTTCCGCAGGATAAAACGGCACTTTTTCCAACCCCTTAATCAATCGTTCTTCCGCGCCTACTTCTTTTAAATAAGCGACAATCCGCTTATGATAATTTTCAATACCGCTTACAAGATGTAAAAGCCCTTCTTTCATATCCGCGTCGGCTATTTTTTCAATACGGGGAATATACGAATACAACCCCTCTTTTAACACCCGTTCGTAATTGGGCATAGAATGCGTGTACATACATCCCGCCACCGTATGCGGTTTTTCCACAAACGCCTTATAAACGTTATATTTATCGAAATCCCGTCGCAACGCTTCGGCTAAATCTTTCGTTTCTTCCGTCCCACGAAAATCCCACGTCGTCAATCCGAACAAATAATCGGGGCGCACCACCGAGTCGTAACGTATTGCGCCCGACGGATACAATCTTTTCCCCTTGTATGCAGGCAACTTACAGTTTTCATAATACCGCCGTATGCCCAAAGCTTTACGGTAAAACAAACTTCTGTTTTCTTCTTCAAACGCGCCCGCCGCCGCATATTCGCCAATCGCTTTTAATCTTTCTGAAATCATAACAACCTCCAATCGGGCTTTTCTTTATTTTATCATATAATTTTGCAAAAACATATTGACAAAACATAATCATATATGGTAAAATCATAACGAAAGGAGAAAAGGGAAATGTTATACGCAGTGTACGGAACGGGCGAAGCCCCTTTAAAAATCGACTCCGTCGGCTATACGGACGACCCGAAAAAATCGCGTTTCGGACCGGCTCGGCGCGACCAATATATTATCCATTACGTATTAGACGGCAAAGGGTATTTTAACGGTTCGCCCGTCGTAAAAGGGCAAGGTTTTTTAATTACCCCCCATTCGTTCGAGCGGTACTATCCCGATAAAAACGACGCTTGGCGTTTTATATGGTTTATTTTCACCGACGTAAAAACGGAACAATTTTTCGCGCGTTACGACGCCGACCCCAAAACGAAAATCTTTTCTTTTTCCAACTTTTTAGAGGCGGAAAACGTCGTTTTAAAAATAAAATCCAATCACAACCGCATTTGCGACAGATTACTGCTTTTGGAATGGTTTTTAAGCGTATTCAACGCCAACGCGCCCGCTTTCCGCGAAAAAAACGATTCGCACAAAAACGAATATATCCGTTTCGCTACGGAATATATCGAAAACAATATCTACGAGCCAATCTCCGTTTCCACGCTCACCCAGCTTTTAGGGATAAGCCAACCGTATTTATACACGATTTTCAAAGATACTTTTTCCGTTTCCCCAAAAGCGTATTTAACCGAGCGCAAACTCTATCACGCAAAAAAATTACTTGCCGAAACAAACCTTTCGATTTTGGAAATCGCGCGCTCCGTCGGCTTTGAAGATTCGCTTGCCTTTTCCAAGTTTTTTTCGAAAAACGAACGTATAAGTCCCACCCGTTTCCGTGAAAAAAAATAAAGATACGCAAAAGATTTGATTTTTTTCAATTTTCCCGTTTAAACGGTTGACTTCAATCGAAAAATATGATATGATTATAAAAATTTAATACAAACCGACGAGTAAGAGTAGTACCTTTTGCGGAACGGCAAAGAGAGTTGCGGACGGTGAAATCGCAACGCGGAAAGCTTTTGGGAATGGACTTATGAGGGCGAACGAACGCGCGAACAATCGCGTCAGTAGCAATCGACGGGTACTGCGCCCGTAACAGCGCAGAACGCATTATCGTGCGTAAAAAGGCGGACTTTTCAAGTCAATTTGGGTGGCACCGCGATACGTAAAAAAATATCGTCCCGAAGATAAGCGTACGCTTTTCTTCGGGCTTTTTTATTCTAGGAGATACGAATATGCAACGAGAAATTCCTTATAAAATCTATCTGCAAGAATCGGAACTTCCGACGGCTTGGATAAATTTGCGCGCGTTTATGAAAGACAAACCCGCGCCCCTACTCAATCCCCAAACGTTACAACCTATGACGCTTGACGAATTATCGCAAGTATTTTGCACCGAACTTGCCAAACAGGAGCTCGACGACACGTCGGAATATATCCAAATCCCGACGGAAATCCGCGATTTTTATAAAATGTACCGTCCCGCGCCTCTCGTGCGCGCCTATTGTTTGGAAAAAGCGCTCGGTACGCCCGCGCATATTTATTATAAATTCGAAGGCAACAATACAAGCGGTAGCCACAAGCTCAACTCGGCGATTGCGCAAGCGTATTACGCGAAAGAACAAGGCTTAAAAGGGGTAACCACCGAAACGGGCGCAGGGCAATGGGGCACGGCGCTTTCTATGGCTTGTTCGTACTTTGGCTTGGATTGTAAAGTATTTATGGTAAAATGCTCGTACGAACAAAAGCCCTTCCGTCGGGAAGTCATGCGCACCTACGGCGCAAACGTAACCCCTTCCCCCTCCACCACGACGAAAGTCGGCAGAGAAATTTTAGAGCGTTTCCCGGGAACCAACGGCTCGCTCGGTTGCGCGATTTCCGAAGCGGTGGAAACGGCGGACCGTTTAGACGGCTACCGTTACGCGCTCGGTAGCGTGCTCAATCAAGTACTTTTGCACCAATCCATTATCGGTTTAGAAACGAAAACGGCGCTCGATAAATACGGCGTAAAGGCGGATATTATTATCGGTTGCGCGGGCGGTGGTAGCAATCTCGGCGGGCTCATTTCCCCGTTTATGGCGGAAAAATTACAAGGCAAAGCCGATTATCGGTTTATCGCCGTCGAGCCGTCCTCTTGTCCCACGCTCACGCGCGGAAAATACGCGTACGATTATTGCGACACGGGCAAGGTTTGTCCGCTTGCGAAAATGTACACGCTCGGTTCGGGCTTTATCCCCACCGCAAGCCACGCGGGCGGACTTCGCTATCACGGTATGACCACCACTCTTTCCGAGCTCTACGATAAAGGACTTATG
>JAZNIR010000134.1:0-2411 GCA_045577595.1 Candidatus Scatosoma sp. | reverse complement strand
GTCGTGGCGTGTATATCCGCCCCTTGACGATACGCGTTTATAAGCCCCTTACAATCGGCAAAATGCGCCGCCAAACGAAGTTCTATTTGCGAATAATCGGCGTCAATCAACACGTTACCGTCCGACGCTTTAAAAAGCTTTCGCAATTCCCGCCCTTCGTCCGTCCGAATCGGAATATTTTGAAGATTGGGGTTCGTGCTTGAAAGCCTGCCCGTCGACGTATTGTTTTGGTTATACGTCGTATGAATTTTCCCTTTTTTAAGCAACGGTTTAAACCCGTCGATATACGTGGACACAAGCTTTTGCACCTTTCTATATCGCAAAATCAAACGGACGATTTCATATTCCCCCGCATATTTTTCCAATTCTTCCGCCGTCGTTTTATATTTCTTGCCGTCTTTTTTCTTATTCGGCTCGCCTGCAATTTTCAAATCTTCAAAAAGTATTTTGCCAAGCTGTTGCGTAGAATTGACATTAAACTCCACGCCCGCCAAACGGTAAATTTCACGGGTGATATCATCCCGTTCTTTTTGATAACGGACGGCAAGCTCGTCCAACGTATTTTCATCTACGCATACGCCTTCCGTTTCCATATCAAACAATACGCGAACGAGCGGTAATTCCACTTCAACGTATAACTTCTTTTCTTGTTCGTTTAAACGGTTAAAATAATATTGAGAAAGCCACGCTAACCCGCACGCTTTGTATTTTTCATTCAAATTATGATAGGACAAGCAAAAATCCAAGCCGTTGGCGTTGGCGAGTCCGTCGGATATACATTTTAAAATTGCCACGTCCTCAAACGGCGCGCAGAAAAGAATATCCAAATTGCGCAAGCGGTGCATAATATCTTTCGCATTATATAAAATCACGCGTTTATTCCCGTCGAAAATCTCTTGAAACAGCTCTTTTAATTGATAATCGTAAAAACCCGCGTCAAGCAAGCCGTATTTCACGGGAAAAACGTATTCTTGTAAGCTATCGTTTATATCGTAATTTTCGGGCAATAAGGCAAAAATAAATTCCTTTTCCGACCAATAACACGAAATCTTACTAAACTTTCCGTTTTTAAGTTCGTTGATAGCGATAGAAACGTTTTCGGGAAATACTTGGTTATATTCCGCTTGTTTATTAACCGTTTCCAAAACAGCCGTATTTTCTTCGTCTGAAAAAATATTTAACCCCAATAACGATTTAAATTCCAATTCGGCAAATTTATTTTTTACCGTCTTGGAAAAAGGCATTTTTAAAAGGCAATCGGAAAGATTGCATACAATCGGCGCGTCCGTGTTAATCGTAGCCAATTCTCTCGAAAAATAAGCGTTTTCTTTGCCGTTTACAAGCTTATTGTGTAATGCGCCGGAAACCTCGTCCACGTGCGAATAAACGCCGTTTAAATCGCCGTATTGCGCAAGTAAATTCAAAGCGGATTTTTCCCCTACGCCGGCTACGCCCGGAATATTATCCGATTTATCCCCCATTAAAGCCTTATAATCAATAATTTGATTGGGAGTAAGCCCGATTTCGTCTTTAAAATTTTGCAAGGAAAGCTCTAAAATATCGCTAACACCCTTTCTTGTAAAGCAAACGTTCGTCGTTTCGTCTACGAGTTGATACGCGTCGCGGTCTCCCGTATAAATATACGTTTGCACGTCGAACTTTTTTGCCATCGTACCGATAATATCGTCCGCTTCAAACCCAGCCAATTCTTGTACGTTGACGTTCATCAGCTTTAAAACTTCTTTAAGTAGCGGAATTTGCACTGCCAATTCTTGTGGCATTGGTTTTCTACCCGCCTTATAATCGGCATACGCTTTATGACGAAAAGTAGGCGCGTGTACGTCGAACGCTACGGAAAAATAAGTAGGTTTTTTATCTGTAATGATTTTAAGCATCAATTTAATAAAACCAAAAATTCCGTTCGTCGGCAATCCGTCTTTCGTCGTAAATACAGGCGTAGCGTAGAAAGCGCGATTGATTAAACTGTTGCCGTCGATAAGAACTAATTTTTCCATAAGTTAAGCCTACCTTTTCCGTTTGGTTATCCTTTATAATATTATTGTAACACGAATACAAAAAAATCGCAAGGAAATTAAAAAACTTTAAAAAAATTTCTTAAAAACCGCATAGAAACGCTTGATTTTTTTTGGGGAATTTACTATAATAGATTTCGTTGATAAACAATATTTGCCGAAGTGGTGGAATGGCAGACGCGATGGACTCAAAATCCATTGTTGGTGACAACGTGTGGGTTCAAGTCCCACCTTCGGCACCAAAACCCCCGATGAAGAATATTCTTCGTCGGGGGTTTTATAAAATTTAAAATTGGTAAAGCCAGTTAAACCATAAAACAACCGTTTTTACGAATTATCGTAAAAACGGTTGTTTTGGAGCTACTAGGCGGATTTGAA
>JAZNIR010000133.1:0-3414 GCA_045577595.1 Candidatus Scatosoma sp. | reverse complement strand
CTTAGGGGCGTACCAGCCTTTCTGCCGTCGGGCGTGTTCCCCGTCTTCTTACCGTACACGACGTTGGACGTAATCGTAAGGATAGACGTCGTAGGAATACTGTCGCGATAGGTGTAATGGCTCTTTACTTTCTTCATAAACGTCTTTAACAGCCAAACTGCAATTTCGTCTACTCTATCGTCGTTGTTGCCGTATTTCGGGAAATCCCCTTCGATACGGAAGTCTACGATAATGCCTTCTTCGTTGCGAATCGGATATACTTTCGCGTACTTAATCGCGGAAAGCGAGTCTGCCGCGCAAGAAAGCCCTGCAATACCCGTTGCGAAGAAACGGCGAACGTTGGTGTCGTGCAACGCAAGTTCCAACGCTTCGTAGCTGTACTTATCGTGCATATAGTGAATCAAATTCAACGTATTCACGTACAAATCGGCAAGCCAAGCCATCATATTTTCGTATTTTTCCACAACTTCCTTGTAATCCAAAGGACCGTCGCCAAACACGGGCATAAATTCAGGGGAAACTTGCATCGGTTTGCCCGTCTTTTTATCCTTCATTTGTTCGTCTTTACCGCCGTTGAGCGCGTAAAGCAAGCACTTTGCAAGGTTCGCTCTTGCGCCGAAGAATTGCATATCCTTACCAACGCGCATACAGCTTACGCAACAAGCGATACAGTAATCGTCGCCCATTTCGGGACGCATCAAATCGTCGCTTTCGTATTGAATAGAAGACGTACGAATGGAAATGTCCGCGCAATATCTCTTGAACGCTACGGGCAATCTCTTCGACCAAAGCACCGTAAGATTGGGTTCGGGAGCGGGGCCGAGATTGTCAAGCGTATGTAAGATACGGAACGCCGTCTTGGTAACGAGCGAACGTCCGTCTACGCCCATACCGCCGATAGATTCGGTAACCCAAGTCGGGTCGCCCGAGAAAAGTTCGTTATATTCTTTCGTTCTCATAAACTTCACGATACGAAGTTTCATAACGAAATGGTCGATAAATTCTTGCGCTTCTTCTTCGGTGATAATGCCCTTGTCAAGGTCGCGTTGAATATAAATATCAAGGAACGTCGTGTTTCTACCAATCGACATTGCCGCGCCGTTTTGGTCTTTAACCGCCGCAAGATAGCCAAAGTACAACGCTTGAATGGCTTCTTTCGCCGTCGTAGCGGGCTCAGAAATATCACAGCCGTAAATTGCCGCCATTTCTTTCAACGCTTTCAACGCTTTTACTTGGTCGGCGATTTCTTCGCGATTTCTCACCTTGTCGGGGGTCATTTCCCCGCCGAGCATCAATTTGTCTTCTTCCTTTTTCTTGATAAGGTAATCCACACCGTAAAGCGCCACACGGCGGTAGTCGCCTACGATACGTCCACGTCCGTACGCGTCGGGAAGCCCCGTCAAGATATGCGCGGAACGAGCCGCTCTCATTTCAGGCGTATAAACGTCGAACACCCCTTCGTTGTGGGTTTTTCTGTATTTCGTAAAGATTTCCTTTACGTCCGCGTCCAATTTGTAACCGTACATTTCCAACGCGCCTTCGGACATACGAATCCCACCGAACGGTTGCAACGAACGTTTAAACGGTTCGTCCGTTTGTAAGCCGACGATTTTTTCAAGGTCTTTATCCAAATAACCCGCGCCGTGCGAAGTAAGCGTGGAAACGATTTTCGTATCCGCATTTAAAACGCCACCCGCTTCTCTTTCCTTTTTGGATAAATCGCAAACGATTTCCCAAAGTTTTTTCGTCGCTTCCGTTGCAGGCGCAAGGAAACTGCCGTCTCCCGTGTATTCGGTGTAGTTGCGTTGAATGAAATCACGCACGTCCACTTCGTCGTTGCACCATTTACCGGGAACGAATCCTTCCCAACCTTTGTATTGTACCATATCAACTCTCCTAAAAATATATAATAATTTTTTTCTTAATATATATAAACAAATCCGCCCTTACTTCAAACGGTGTTTTTTGCAAAAACGCATTTGTTTCTACCGTATTTTTCCAAAAACTTTATTTTTTCAAAGCCTTTCTTTCTTCGATTTTCGCGTCCAACCAAATTTCCAAAATTTCTTCCGGTTGAAAGCCCGAACAACGCGCGAATATTTCCCCGTCGTCCGTCAATAAAATGGTGGGTACTTTTTCCACTTCCCATACTTCCATCAACGCCATCGTCGAATAATCCGCTTCCACGTGCACCAAGCGCGCGTCGTTACGGCTTTCCACAAGTTCTTTTAAAATCGGCATCAGCGTTAAACAGTTCGCGCAAGATTCCCCGCTCACTTCCACCACGCAAAGCCCTTTTAATTGTTCCTTGTAATTTTTTTCGTTGATAGTCATAAAAGCACCTTATTTGCAAAGAATTTCTCTCGCCCAAGCCACCTTTTCTTTCGTCGGCGCTTCCACGCCCGAAAGCGGGTAGGCAATCCCTAATTTTTCGTATTTCACAACGCCCAGCGTATGATAAGGCAACACTTCCACCTTTTCCACGCCCGAAAGCGTATCAATAAACGAGCGCGTCTTTTTTAAATCTTCTTCCCCGTCGGTGATATTCGGCACGAGCACCTGCCGAATCCAAGTTTTTTTGCCGTTTTCACTTAAAAACCGCGCAAAATCGAGCGTATGGACGTTGCTTTGCCCCGTCAAATCTTTACAAGCCGTATCGTCGATATGCTTAATATCCAGCAAAAACAAATCGGTAAGCGAAAGCAATTTTTTATATTTTTCCAACGTTTGCGTATCGTCGCGACGGAATAAAATCCCCGAAGTGTCCACGCAAGTATGTATGCCTTGCTTTTTTAAAAGCGCAAACAATTCCAAAACGAAATCTATTTGCAAAAGCGGTTCTCCACCCGTAACGGTAACCCCGCCCTTATCGCCGAAATAATTTTTATATTTCAACGCTTGCAAAGCTACTTCTTGGGGGGAATATTCTTTCCCACCCGCGCCCCAAGTATCGGGATTATGGCAATATTTACAACGCAAAGGACAACCTTGTAAAAATACGACGAATCGAATTCCCGGCCCGTCCACCGTGCCGAACGATTCAAA
The DNA here is from genome assembly GCA_045577595.1 of Candidatus Scatosoma sp. Classification (GTDB taxonomy): domain Bacteria; phylum Bacillota; class Clostridia; order Christensenellales; family Borkfalkiaceae; genus Scatosoma. Next base: position 369 of record JAZNIR010000133.1, on the reverse strand, counting down.
CGAATGAATACGTCCCGTCAATTTTTTCTCCTCCTGCCGTAACTTGTCCAAACCCCAAAAAAAAGCGTACGCACGTAATACGTGCGACGCCCCTTGTTTCTCACACGCATATTATAACAAATCCCACCGCATTTTGTCAAGCTTTTCAAGAAAATTTTTTATTTTTCTCTTATAAAAATTACGGTAAAATTTTTCCTATTTCTATTATACCGCAAACAAATACAAATTTCAAGGGTTTTACAAAAAAATCCTTCTAAAAAAATAAATTTTTACAAAAACGGAAAACTCCCCCGCATTTTTCGAGAGAGTTTTCTTCATTATTTTTATTTTTTTTAGCCGAGTTGCACCGTACCATTTATAAACCCGCTA
>JAZNIR010000132.1:0-1753 GCA_045577595.1 Candidatus Scatosoma sp. | reverse complement strand
GATAAGAAGATTGAGGGCGTTATGCCTCCGCAGGATAGAGTTCCCACCGAAAGATACGTGGTCGGCGATAAAATCAAGGTGTTTGTGAAACGCGTAAAAAACAGTGGCAGAGCGTCGCAAATCGTGGTTTCGCGTAGCGCGCAAGGCTTGGTGAAAAAACTCTTTGAAGAACAAGTACCCGAAATCGCGCAAGGTATCGTGGAAATCAAGTCGATTGCCCGTGAAGCGGGACACCGTACGAAAATCGCGATTGCGTCCAACGACGAACGCGTAGACGCAGTAGGCGCGTGCGTAGGTAATCGTGGCGCGCGTGTAAACGCTATCGTAGAAGAACTCGGCGGAGAAAAAATCGACATTATTCTTTGGAACGAAAATCCGCTTGCGTTTATTTATAAAGCGCTTTCTCCCGCAACGGTGCTTTCCGTAACGGAAAAAGGTGAACGTAGCGCAATGGCAATCGTGCCCGACGATAAGCTTTCGCTTGCAATCGGTAGAGACGGTCAAAACGCGCGTTTGGCGGCTCGTCTTACCGGCTGGAAAGTCGACGTAAAGAGCGCGTCGTCGCCCGAAGCGCAAAAAGAACTTGCGGAACATATGGAAGAAACGGAAGAAGTGGAAACGGAAGAAACGGAGCAAGAATAATGGCGAAAAATAAATCCGTACCTTTAAGAATGTGTTTGGCTTGTCGCGAAATGAAGCCGAAAAAAGAAATGCTCCGCGTGGTAAAAACGCAGTCGGGCGAAATTTTTGCGGACGAAACGGGCAAGGCTGCTGGGCGTGGCGCGTACATTTGTAAAGGGGAAGAATGCTTAAAAAAGCTGGCGGATAAAAAACTTTTACACAAGGCGTTTTCGGCGAACGTATCGCAAGAAGTGTACGCGAAAGTGGAGGAAACCGTCGGTGAAAAGTAAAATAGAAACGTATTTGGGTTTTTGCGTGCGCTCGGGAAAAATCGTTTACGGAGCGGATAACGTGGAAACGCAAAAACGGGGCGTAAAATTGCTGATAATCGACGAGGCAATCAGTCCCAATTCGTTAAAAGTAATTATAAAATCGCAGTCGCGTTTTGCGTGTCCGCTGATTTTAGCGCAAGAAGGGGTTTTGGGTGAATATTTGCACAAACCCGCCGTAAAAGCGGTGGCGATTAAAGAAGAACATCTCGCGTCGGCAATACTTTCCGTTGTCGACGACAACCCTCAATTTAAATTATATTCGGGAGGAACGAAGTAAACGTATGGCAAAAAAATATGAAAACGTGGAGAGAATTTTAGAACTTTTAAGCGACGATAAGCTCGCAGGCGTACAAAAACGCCTTATTTCCACGGAAAAAACGCTTTCGGAAATTATTAAAAATCTTACCGCTATGGAAGTGGAAAAAGCCGAACGCGAGGCAAGAGAACAAGCGTTAAAGGCGCAAGAAGAAAGGCTTTTGGCGGAAAAACTTGCCAAAGAAGCGAAAGAAAAAGAAGAAAAAGAAAAGGTTGTGCCCGAAACGGTAACGGAAGAAAAACCGAAAAAGAAAAAGGCGGACGAAAAGGAAGAAGTCGTTGAAGAAAAGACGGAAGAAGCAAAACAACCCGCCGAAGAACAACCCAAAGAACAACCCAAAGCGGAAGAAGAAAAAGCGTCTAAACCTGCCGTTACACCCTCTTTAAAACCGACGGCAAAAACGTACGTTCCCAAATCGGAAACGGGCGCTCCCCGCGCTCCCCGTTATTTTAGAAACGGGCAAGAGCAAGGCGCGTACGTACCG
>JAZNIR010000131.1:0-4390 GCA_045577595.1 Candidatus Scatosoma sp. | reverse complement strand
CCGACAACTTGACAAGCATTTTACCATCGTCGTTTTGCAAAATTTTTACTTGTTCCATCACGATTTTCTCCGTTATTTTTATTTTTTTCTATACCTATATATACCGCAAAAACCGTACGCTTTAAACGGTATTTTTATTTTTTCTTTATACGAGCGCGGGAATAGCGTTGCAAACCAATCCCACCAGCACCGATACGACGTAACAAAATACGATTAAAATGCAATTCCGTTTCCATTCTTTCGTGTTTTTTAAAAGCACGACGAATCCCATTCCCGCATTCGCGCACAGTCCCGCCACGCACGAACCGAACGTAATCGAACCGCTTAAAAACGCTTGCGTAACGATTACGCTGGACGCGCAGTTGGGAATCAGCCCCACCGCGCAAGCAATAAACGGCTGTAAAAAGCGGTTGCGGTGCATAAAGTTTGCAAACGTATTTGCGCCTACGCCGTGTATAACGGCGCTTAAAAGCAGATTAAACGCGAAAATAAACGCGCCGATGCGCAAAACGTGCAAAAGGGGATAAAACAAATATTTTTTCCAAGCGCCACCGTCGCCGTGCGAACGCCCACACGAACAAACCACGTCCACTTCCTTTTCTTCGAGATATTGTTTCATAAAAATATCCCGCGTGGTTTTCGGGGCGGTTTCTTGCTTTTCGGGTTCTTTTACGCACGTCTGCCCCCGTCCTATGCATTTTAAAAATCCGTCCACCGCATATCCCACGCCTATCCCGACGCACATTTTTACGGCGATTATCGGCAACACCCACTTTGCCCCTTCACCGCTTGAAAGCATCAAAATAAACGCTTCGTCGCTGGTTGCGAAAAATACGGCAAGCAACGTCCCCACCGTGATATATTTCTTTTCGAAAAACTTCGCCACCATTACCGACACCCCGCATTGAGGAATCAGCCCCGTCGCCGAGCCGACGATAGGCCCGAGTTTTCCGCCAAAGCGCACCGCGCTTTTCATAGACGCTTTGTTTTCCAAAAGCTGTATAACGATATACATCAAAAACAGCCAAGGCAACGTCGGCAACGTATCTTTCAAAGCGTGCCATACGAGTTCGAACACGTGTTCCATTACGCTTTGCCCCCCGTTTCCGATTGCAAGGTTTTAGAAAGGGGAATCGACGCCTTTGCGTTTAAATCCATTTTCGCAAAATTGCCAAGCGCGTACTGCACCAACCCTTCGGACGCTATCATTGCCGCGTTATCCGTGCAATACCGCTTTTGTGGCAACACCAATTTCAAGCCGTTTTCTTGGCAAGCCTTTTGTAAGCTTTCCCGAAGATAGCCGTTTGCAACGACGCCACCACCCGCCGTAACCGTATCTACGCCCCTTTCTTTCGCCGCTTGCACCGTTTTTTCTACAAGCACGTCGATAGCGGCGCATTGAAAGGATTTCGCTACGTCCGCCTTTTCGTATGCTTCGCCTTTTTGTTCTTTGGTGTGGCAATAATTGATAACCGCCGTTTTCAAACCGCTGTACGAAAAATTATATCCGCCCGCGCCTTTAAACATTTTCGGCATCGGCACGACGTTCTTTCCCGTCGACGCGCAACGTTCGATATGCGGTCCACCGGGGTATTTTAAACCTAAAACGCGCGCCACCTTATCAAAAGCTTCGCCTACGGCGTCGTCCAACGTTCCGCCTAATATATCAAAATCCGCTTCCGATTTCGCGTGCAAAATCGCCGTATGTCCCCCGCTGGCAAGCAACGTTACGAAGGGCGGTTTTAACGACGGCTCGTCCAAATACGCCGCCGCAAGGTGTCCGCGAATGTGATTGACGGCAACGAGCGGTTTATTAAGCGCGTACGCAAACGCTTTGGCAAACGACACCCCGACAAGGAGCGCGCCCAAAAGCCCTGCGCCGTACGTAACCGCCACCGCGTCGATATCTTGATAGGTTATCCCCGCGTTTTGCACCGCTTTTTCCACCACTTGCGCCACTGCGTCCGTATGCGCGCGCGACGCGATTTCGGGCACGACGCCACCGTAAAGCGATTGAATATCCGCCGACGACGAAATTTCGTCCGACAAAATTTGCCGTCCTTGAATTACCGCCGCCGCCGTTTCGTCGCAAGACGTTTCTATGCCCAAAATAATCGGGTTTTCTTTTTTCGTAAAATTTTCAAAAGGATTGTACATACTTCGCCTTTTTTGCAACCGACTTCTCTATCGGTTGCCGTAAAAATAGGAATGAAAACGGCGTACGAGTGCACGCCGTGTCTTTTATGCTTTTTTCAAATAATCAATTACGAATCCGTGAATATCCCCGTCCATAACCGCTTGAATATCCCCTTTTTCGTAGCCCGTACGGTGGTCTTTTGCCATCGTGTACGGACAAAATACGTACGAACGGATTTGCGCGCCCCATTCGATTTTCTTCACGTCCCCTTTCATTGCCGCCGCTTCCGCTTGCCGTTGTTGGATTTTCTTTTCCAATAATTTCGAACGGAGCATTTGGAAACACATTTCCTTGTTTTGTAATTGCGAACGCTCGTTTTGGCATTGTACGACGATGCCCGTCGGGAAGTGGGTAATCCGCACGGCGGACGCCACTTTATTGACGTTTTGACCGCCCGCTCCGCCCGAATGGTAAATGTCGATACGGATATCGTCGTCGTTGATTTCCACTTCGTCGTCCTCTTCTACTTCCGGCATAACTTCCAACGAGCAAAAGGACGTTTGACGGCGTTTGTTTGCGTCAAACGGGGAAATACGCACCAAACGGTGCACGCCCATTTCCGCCTTTAAGTATCCGTACGCATTTTCCCCTTCCACTTTGAAATCGACGCTTTTAAAACCCGCGCCGTCGCCCGCTTCACGGTCTAATTCGTACACTTTAAAGCCCATTTTTTCGCAATACCGACAGTACATACGATAGAGCATTTGACACCAATCGCAAGCTTCCGTACCGCCCGCCCCCGCGTGCAACGTGAGCATAGCGTTATGGTTGTCGTACGGCCCTTTTAAAATGGCGCGAATGCGCATATCTTCTATGTCTTTTTCGGCAATAGAAAGCATTTCGTCCAATTCGGCAATCAGGCTTTCGTCTTCCGTTTCTTCAATCAAATCCACCACGTCTTCCGCGTCGGTAAGCGCCGTCGCGCCCTTTTCGTACGACGTGATTTTCCCGCGAATGAGCGCAATTTCTCTGCCGATTTTCGTGGATTTTTCCAAATCCTGCCAAATATCGGGAGATTCTTGTTCTTTTTCCAGCTCGGCAAGGCGGGGGCGCAAATGTTCGATATCCAGCGCGTATTCCGCTTCTTTCAATATCTCGCGCATTGCTTGAATTTTTAATCTGTAATCGTCTGCTTTGAACATATTTCCGTTCCTATAAATCGCTTATTTATCTTGATTTTCCCCTGCGCCGTCCAACTTCGCTTGTTGCGCGTGCGCTTGTTGCGCTTTGGCAAGCGCTTCTTTAAACGACGACATATTCGTCAACGGTTCGGGCATTTGCCGACGGAATGCGCGACGGGGCGCGTTCGTTTGCGTAGGCGTAGCGTTTGACGTCCCTTGCGGTCTGTTTAAGGGCACGCTTTGTATCGGCGCGGGACGAATTTCCACTTTCACTTTCAAAAGAGTGGTAATCGTCGAGCGTTGAATACGCGCAATCATTTCGTCGAACATTTCAAAACCTTCTTGTTTGTACGAAATAATCGGGTCTACTTGTCCGTACGCGCGCAAGCTGATACCTTTGCGCAGTTGGTCCATTGCGTCGATATGGTCAATCCAGTTTCTGTCCACGTTCATAAGCAACACACGGCGTTCTACGGCGTGGAAATCAATGCCCGCTTCTTTAAGCTCTTCAATTTTCTTTTCGTATTCTTTTTCTACTTTACGCGAAATCTTTTTCAGCGCAAGTTCGTAATCCCACTTCATCAACCGTTCGCGCGTAACGTAATTCGTGCCTTCGGGCAAAAGTTTCGCCTCCAACGCCGTGTTGAGCTCCGTTTCGTTCCAAAGCTCGGGCATTTGTTCGACGTTCACCGTTGCCGAAAGGGTGTCCGCTACGTAATCGGGGATATATTTGAGCACTTGTTCGTGCACGTTTTCCCCTTTCAACACGTTCATACGTTCTTCGTACATTACCATACGTTGCTTGTTCATAACGTCGTCGTATTGCAACACGTTTTTACGGATACCGAAGTTTCTGCCTTCAATCGTCTTTTGCGCGTTTTCAATGCCCCGCGAAAGCAGTTTGGATTGCAGGCACGTATCTTCGTCGATTTTGAAAAAGGCGTACATTGCTTTCATTCTTTCCCCGCCAAACCGCATTACCAAATCGTCTTCCAGCGAAAGATAGAACACCGACATACCGATATCCCCTTGACGTCCCGCACGTCCGCGCAACTGATTGTCGATACGGCGG
>JAZNIR010000130.1:0-3771 GCA_045577595.1 Candidatus Scatosoma sp. | reverse complement strand
CATTCGTCCATATTGAACGTATATACGTGCGAACAAGAAACCTTCCATTCTTTTAAGAAATATACAACCCATTTGTACATACCCATAGGGCCTACGGGTAAAATAAACGCGATTTTTTCGTTACGTTCTTTTGCAAGGCGGATTTGCATTGCAATTTCGTGCCCCATATACGTTTCAAATTCGCCCAAGCTGTCGCATTGTACGGGCGTGAAACCGTCGTTCCAAAACGCTTGTCTTTCCGTGATTTTTTCAGGCGCGTCGATACACGCGTCGATTTTTTCAAAATCCCAACCTGCGGGATAGAAACCTTCCAACATACTGCCTTTTACCGTCGAATTAAAGTTCATATTTGTTTTCTCCTTATTATTTGTTTTCATATATTTTATTTACGATTTCTTGTACGTGCACTGCCCGTTCCGCATAGAAATAATCGGTTTTACCGCTTTGTACTTGGTTTACGAACGCTTGGATTTGTTTCAAGTACAAATCGCCTTTTTCACCTTGATATTCCACCGCTTTGCCTACAACGCGGTTTTGTATCGCCGAATAATCCCCTTGTGGCGAATATAAATGCGACATCGTACCCACTTCTTCTTGCGCGAGCGTACCTTTACAAATAATACAACCGTCGTTTCCGTAAAGTTCCAACTTACCTTCCGACGCCGCATCGGGTATGTTAAAGTTTACGTCGATATGCCCCAAAACACCGCTTTGCGTTTTAAAAATTATCACCGCGCTGTCTTCTACTTCATATTGAAAAGAGTGCGTTGCGAAAAAGCTTTTCACGTCCGTAATTTCTTCCCCGAGCACGTATTCAATAAGTTCTATACAATGCACGCCCAAATCCATTACGGCTCCACCGCCACCAATTGATTTCTTTTGTCGCCAAGCGCCCGCTATGTCGGGATACCAACAAGAAAATTGCGCGCGCACGTCGTTTACTTGTCCAATCCCACCGTTTTCGACGAGCTGTTTGGTTTTTTCGTGCAAATTATGATATTTCATCATATAACCGATACTCAGTTGTTTGCCTGCTTTTTTAAAAGCTTGCACGAGTTTTTCACCTTCATCCGCACTCATTGCAATCGGTTTTTCCATAAATACGTGCTTGCCGTACGACAAAGCCGTCATTGCTTGTTGATAGTGAAAAGCGACGGGCGTGCTAATATATACTACGTCGCACGCAACTGCCTGCAACATTTCTTCTTCGCCAGCAAAATACGGAACGCCGTACTTTTCGCCAATACGTTTCGCCGTATCCAAATTCGCGTCCATAACCGCTACGAGTTGATTGTTTTTGTCTTTCAAAATAGCCGGAATCGTTCTTCTATCCGCAATTCCACCCGCGCCTATAATTGACCATTTCATACCTTTATTCTCCTAATATTACGGCAACAAACGTTTCGTCGTGCCTTTTAAATACACTTGGCATTGGCGGAAACCTTCGGCATATTCCGCTCCGCATTGATATCCGCGATAGCGCGAACAGGTTTTTACCATATCGGCAAAATCTATGCCGTCGTGCTCGCGCATCCAAACGAGTTGGCTTTCGTGGCATTCGAGCATTTGCAATTTCAAATCAATCTCGTCCGAAATATCCACGTATTCGGTTGGATTGAAGTTTACCCCCGCCAACGTATCCATATAATAAATCGGCACTAATTTCGCGGGTTCTTTATATTTGCTTTTATAATTAGGCAACGTAGCCGTAAAACTTGCGTCGAATACAAGACGCGACACCGCCGTATGGTCGGGCATATAATCGTCGGGGTTGTGCGTGATGATAAAATCGGGGTTTGCATACTTGATAATATCCACCATTTTATCCCGCGCTTCTTTATTGTTGTCGTAAATATCCAAATCGTCAAATCCCGCGCAAATTACTTCGATTCCCGCCAACGCGCCCGCTTTTTTCGCTTCGTTTGCACGAATGACTTTAAGTTCGTCGGGCGGAATGACGACGTGCCCGAGATTTCCCGAAGACGCATGGCATACGATAACCGTATCCCCTCTTTTTACGCATTTTGCAAGCGTACCGCTACAAGCGATTTCTATATCGTCGGGATGACAACCGACTGCTAAAACTCTCATTGTAAACTCCTTTCGTTTTTTTATTTTATTGTATCATAATACGCCTTTTTTTTCAATAGTCTACAATACACAAAAAGAGTAAAATAATACACTTAAAAATTGCGTGAAATTTATTGACATTTTTTGCTTTTGCGTATATAATAAAATATATGAAGCAAGGATATTACAAACATAAAATTGAAAACTTTTTGCACGTAAGCCAAATCGTTACCGTACACTATTTCGAGTTTGAAAAACAATTCGTAAGCAAAGGCGAACGGCACGATTTTTGGGAGCTCGTTTACGCGGACAAAGAAAGCATTATTTGTACGGCAAACGACGAAACCATTCTTTTACGGGAAGGCGAATTGTTATTCCATAAGCCCAACGAATATCACGTTCTTTCGGCAAACGGGGTAAACGCGCCCAACGTTTTTATCATTTCGTTCGTTTGTAAAAGCGAAGCGATACGCTTTTTTGAAGATAAAAAATTAAAGCTCGGAAAAGAGCTTTTAAAATACGTATATATGATTATTGAAGAAAGCAAAAAAACGTTTGATTTGCCCTATTCCAATCCCGATTTAAAAAAGATGCCGTTGCTTACGCACCCGACGCTCGGCGGAAAACAACTCATCAAAAATTTATTGGAAATTTTGCTTATCAATATTATGCGAAACGAAACGGAAAAAGAAAATTTCAACACCACGTTTTTGGTTAAGGAAGATTTCGACGGCTACGTAACCAACCGTATTATCGACGTATTAAAAGAAAACGTACACGACGTTTTGCGGATTGATACGATATGCGAAAAACTCAATTACAACCGTTCGTATCTCTTTCGGCAATTCAAAGCCACTACGGGCAAAACGATTATGGCGTACTTCACCGAATTAAAAATTCAACGAGCGAAAAAATTACTGCGCGAAAACGAGTTAACCGTAACGCAAATCGCGGAAAAATTCGCTTTTGACACCCCTAATTATTTTTCGAAAACGTTTAAAAAACTGACGGGATACACCCCCCTACAATATAAAAAAATACATAAAACGAAATTGTAAAAAATAGCGAACTGTAAAAAACAGTCCGCTATTTTTTTATTGTTTTTCAAATTGTTCTTTTCCGACGCTACAAATCGGACAAGTCCAATCTTGCGGAACGTCTTCCCATTTCGTCCCCGCCAAAACGCCGTTATCTTCGTCCCCTTTTTCTTCGTTGTAGATATATCCGCATACCAAGCACACGTATTTCATTTCATTACCCCCTTTCTTCTATTATGCGAAGAATTTTAAAAATATACACTTATCCGTTTTTCGCATTTTTTTTATAAAAATAGGCTATACTCAACGTACGAACGATTAAGGAGAGTTTCTTTTATGAAAAAAATGACGATGGACGGAAACGCCGCCGCGTGCCACGTTTCTTACGCTTTTTCCGAGCTTGCAATTATCTATCCAATTACGCCGTCGACGCCAATGGCAGAACAAGCGGACGAATGGTCAAGCCAAAACAAACCAAACCTATTTGACGAAGTGCCGAAAGTCGTGCAAATGCAATCGGAAAGCGGTGTGGCGGGCGCGGTGCACGGCGCGCTCACCTGCGGTGCGCTCACCACCACCTATACTTGCAGTCAGGGTTTACTTCTTATGCTACCCGATATGTATAAAATTGCAGGCGAGCTGTTACCGACGGTATTTCATATCA
>JAZNIR010000129.1:0-2920 GCA_045577595.1 Candidatus Scatosoma sp. | reverse complement strand
CCTGTCCGATTTATTCGCGCGCACGGCGGAATGCGTTTACAGCCTTTCCCCGACGAGTTGCCAGCGCGTAGGTTTTACGCTCCGTCAAAACCGCACCTTACAAGGGGAAACGGACGAGCGAAAAATCGCGGAAGAATTGCTCGCCTACGCATTTTTCGAGAGCGTTTTAATCGGCGGGGATTATACGGCGTTCTTATCCGACGAATTGCTTTCCAAAGCGGAAAATTTGCGTGAATTTTTAGGCGATTTCATCTCGGTTACGTTAACGGGCAATCCCAACGTGTGCGGGTTGATAAAACAAAAAGCGGAAAGGTTGTTTGAAGTGCGCTACGTTACGGTGGAACAAGAAAACGGGAAGATTACCGATATAAAAGGATAAATCGACTTTTTTCGCATATTTTCCATAAAATCCCTACTTGTTTTTTAAAAAAGCGGGCGTTTCAACTTGACAAGTGCGCCCTTTTTCTTTTACAATATATACGAAAAAAATCAAACAAGGAGATGAAAAATTATGCAAAAAGTTATTTGTAAAAAAGTGTACGACACGGCAACGTCCACGCTCGTAAAAAAGGTTACGTTCGGTTACTTCGGTTCGCCCGACGGCTTTGAAGAAAGTTTGTATCAAACGGAAAGCGGAAACTACTTTCTCTACACCAACGGTGGCGCATCGTCCAAATACGTAAAGGAAGACATTACGAGAATGGGCGCGGAAAAAGCAAAAGCTTGGCTGAAAGACCACGAATAATACGAAAAAACGCTCGGGTAAACCGAGCGTTTTTCTTATAATCCATCTTTTAATATTTCGTAATCGTAATATTTTCGATAACGATAGGTTCTTTGGGCACAGCATAGTTAACCGTTTGCCCATCTTCCCCGATAAACGGGTCGTTTTCGTCTACCACCATATCCACGCTTTCGGTAAACGAATATTCGTCGTCCCCCTTACTTGCAACGTAATCGTCAATCGCTTCTTTTAAGTCGGTTAATACGTCCGCACTGCCACCCGTGAGCGTAGCAAACGTGCAATACGAACTGCTGGACGACGCTGATAACGCGATAAAGAATTCCGATTTTGCCGAATTGTATTCGTAGCTTCTATCTGCCACAGTGCCCGAATGTTGTTTTACCCAAACCCTATGGTCGTCATCACCTTTCGGCGTGTAGTACATCGTAAGCGAACCGAACGTCTGTTTCAAGAAATCGCCGTTTTGGATTGTAAACCCGCCGTTTTTGTTAAATTCGCCGTAAAGGGTGTACGTCGGCTTTGTCATCTCTTTGTCTTCAAATACACGGGTAGGCACGCCGAACGTTTGGGCAAGAGTATAATAATCTTTGTAGACGAGCCCGTTCGTTTCCACCACGTCTTCGTCGTACGAATACACACCCGCGTACATCTTACTGGACGTATAATTATGAATACACGTGCCGTCGTAATAATCGTTTTCAACAAGGCGCATAAAATGGTCGACGGTTGCCGGCGCAATCTTTCTGTACAATTCGTAATTTAAAACGTACGATTTGCCGTTAAAGGAGAGTTTCATTTGCATTTCGGGGCGAGACGTTTCACACGCCGAAAGCGTACCGGCGCAAGCGACGGTAGCAGACGCGACGAGAACCCCGCAAAGTAACTTTTTCAACTTCTTTTTTAACATACCTAACTCCAAAACCGCATACTGCGGAATATTACTCTTATATTTTACCTTTTATTTATTATTCCGTCAAGTGCTTTTGCAATCTTTTTACCATTTTTTATAGAATTTACACAAAACTTATCCCAATCCACGCAAAAAAACGACTTGCCTTGTCGACAAGTCGTTTTCGTTTGCTTTTCGTAAAAACGGAAACTTATTTAAGTTCAGCCGTAGCGCCGTTTTCTTTAAGTTTTGCAACGAGCGCTTCTGCGTCTGCTTTGGGTGCGTTTTCTTTGATAACGCCCATCGCTTCAACCGCTTTCTTCGCGTCTGCAAGACCAAGACCCGTAGCTTCGCGAACAACTTTGATAATCGCGATTTTGTTAGGTCCGATATCTTTAAGAACAACGTCGAATTCCGTCTTTTCTTCTGCTGCGGGAGCTGCTTCTGCTGCTGCGCCACCTGCTGCGGGAGCTGCTGCAACTGCTGCGCTTACGCCAAATTCTGCTTCAAGTGCTTTTACAAGTTCGTTCAATTCAAGAACGGTCATAGCTTTTACTTCTTCAATGAGTTTTTGTACATCCATGGTAATTTTATTCCTCCGATTTTTTAATTTAATGATTTTTGTTTTTTTAAATGATTTTTTTGTTAAAAATTAGTTGCTTTCTTTTGCCTTTGCAATTTGGTCGAGCACGCCGACAAACTTGGAAAGGGACGATTGGAAACAGCCGAGCATCTTCGCAATAAGCGTTTCTTTGGAAGGGATAGCCGAAAGTTCTTTTACGCCCGCTTTGTCGAGATATTTATTCTCAACGAACGCGCATTTGGGAACGACTTTTTCCACCAACGCGGGATTTGCCTTCGTTTCTCTTGCAAATACAGCCGCACCGCTCGTTTCGTCCGAGCAGAACACCGTTGCCGTCGCGCCGTTTAAATCGTTGTCGAAATCGCTGATTCCGAGTTCGTTAAACGCCTTTCTAACCAACGTGTTTTTGTACACCTTGTATTCGCAGTTTGCTGCGCGGAATTTGTTTCTAAGATCGGTTACTTCCAAAACCGTAAGCTTGTTATAATCCGCGAAAACAACGGATTTGCTTGCTTCGATTTTCGCTTTGATCTCTTCTACTACTTGTTTCTTTGCTTCTATATTTGCCGACATAAATTACCTCCTTTAAGCGTTGCCGCCTGTCGATAAAAAAACACCTTACGCCGCACGGCATAAGGATACCCAAAAAAACTTAGTATTCTTCTACCTAAACGAGCGGTTACCCATCAAACCTTTCGGTGCT
>JAZNIR010000128.1:0-2625 GCA_045577595.1 Candidatus Scatosoma sp. | reverse complement strand
GACAATGTCATAAATCAACTCCTTGGCTCACAGAACGACATGGCTACGATCCGACTTGATGGGCGGTAAAGGAAAGCCACGAAGTAAAAGTAAACGAAAAGAGGATGGTTTTATGAAGATACAAGAAGCGAAAAGAAACGTTGAAATCAGAAAACGCGTAAGAAAAGCGCACGCGGCAAGTAAACTTGCGGGTACGCTCTATTTCTTGGGCGCGGTTGCGTTGGCGGCGTTGGTATGTATGCCGATTTTCACCATTGGCGGAGAAAAGCTGTGGGTGGTTGATTTTTGGAAACCCTTTAAAGACGCTTTTAAAGCGGATACGCGTAATTGGTTTGCGGTGATTATCGCGGGCTTGTACGCGCTTACCCTTTTAACGGCGGTGATAAACGTACTCCGTTGTTTTGGCAACCTTGCTTGGCTGTCGAAAAGAAGTTTGCGTTACGTAAACGGTTACAATAAAAATTCGAACGCAATGCACGCGCTTGGCAAACTGTTTTCGGGCACGTTCGCAATGATTATCAACTGCTTTTTCCTTATCTATTTGTTGTTCCCTTACGAATTGAAAATGATTAAGTTTACGACGTATACGTACGCGTTGCTTGGCGCGGGTTTCTTCGTGCATTTCGTGGCGGGTATGATTGAAGGGAAAGTTAGCTATTTCGCAATGGAAGAAGTGGGCGGAAAAGTGGAAGAAGAAAAGAGAGAATGCAGTACGTTTTTGTATTTCTTCCGCAACGTGTTGCAACTTTTGGCGATTTGCGGAATCGGATATTTCTTCGTGAAATATAACGCGGTGTTCAGATATATCGTAGATTCGTTGTTGGAAAAACAAAACCCGTTTAAGGGTATGGATATGGTAAAGCAAATTTTACCGATTGCCTTGCAACTCGTTTCCGTTTTGTTTATCTTCGTGCTTGTAAAACACGCGACGGCGACAACCGAATTCAACCGTTTGGGCAGTCGTGGAAAGGGTATGCACAATTTCCGTATTTTCGCGTTCTTCACCTTCCTTGCGCTCGGCGGTGTGTTCGTAATCGAATTCTTTATCGTGAAACCGGAAACGAAAAATTACGATTTCGCGATTATGGCGGCGATTGCTTTCGTAGCGTTCTTGCTCGATTGTATTTTCCAAACGCGCGAAAAGGAAGAAGTGGAAGAAGAGCCGGAAGTGGAAGAAGAACCGCAAGAAATTGCGCCTCAACCTATGTTCTATCCCCAATGCCCCGTGCAACCCAATCAACAAGGGCAAACGCCGATTTACTTACCGATTTATTATCCCGTATATATGGAAAAGCCCGCTCCTGCGCCCGCTCCCGCCGTGTTGACGCCTACGCCGTCGCCCGCAACGATGGAACAGGAAAGAACGGAAGAAGTGGAACTTGACCCCAATAAAAAGTGGCGTATCAGATGCCCGAAATGCGGGAAAGAGCTTATCGTTACGGAAACTTCCCCCTATCACCGTTGTCCCGCTTGCGACAAGGTGTTTTCGATGAGAAAATTCCGTACGTATAAAAGAAAATAAACGAAAAAAACGAACGTTAAATACGCGCGTTACCGCCCCTCAAAGAAGAGGGGCGTAATGCGTATAAAAGAGAGGATATTATGGCAAAAGAAAGTCAATTCGTAGAACAAATCGCGGACGTAGACGGGGATTTTCCCCAATGGTACACCGACGTCGTTTTAAAGACGAAACTCGTCGACTACGGACCTGTAAAAGGTACGATGGTCATTCGTCCGTACGGATATAAAATTTGGGAAAACATTCAAAAAGAACTCAACGCGCGCTTTGAAAAACAAGGCGTACAAAACGCGTATTTTCCGCTTTTAATACCAATGAGCTATTTCACCAAAGAAGCGGAACACGTGGAAGGTTTTGCGCCTGAAATCGCGGTGGTTACGCACGCGGGCGGGGAAGAACTCACCGAGCCGTTGGCTATTCGTCCCACGTCCGAAACGATTATCGGGACGATGATGTCGAAATGGGTGCAATCGTATCGCGATTTACCGCTGAAAGTCAATCAATGGTGCAACGTAATGCGTTGGGAAAAAACCACCCGTCCGTTTTTGAGAACGAGCGAGTTTTTATGGCACGAAGGGCATACGGCGCACGCAACGGCGGAAGAAGCGGAAGAATTTGCGCTTACGATGCTCGGCGTGTATAAAGAATTTATGGAAAACTGTTTGGCAATTCCCGTATTGACGGGCAGAAAAACGGAAAAAGAGCGTTTTGCGGGCGCGGTTGCCACCTATACGATGGAAGCAATGATGCGGGACGGGAAAAGCTTGCAATCGGGTACTTCGCATTATTTGGGACAAAACTTTGCCAAAGCGTTCGACATTCAATTTCAAGGCAACGAAGGGGTGTTACAAACGGCGTACACGACGTCGTTCGGCGTATCCACCCGTTTGATTGGCGCGATTATTATGACGCACGGCGACGCGCGCGGGCTTGCTTTGCCACCCGTCGTTGCGCCGATTCAATGCGTTATCGTGCCGATTGCGTCGAGAAAGGCGGGCGTTTTGGAATCGTGCGTAGCGCTTAAAGAAAAATTGGAAAAGGCGGGGGTGCGCGTTCATCTCGACGACAGCGACAACAGTCCCGGTTGGAAATTCAACGAATGGGAA
>JAZNIR010000127.1:0-2731 GCA_045577595.1 Candidatus Scatosoma sp. | reverse complement strand
GGCGCGCCCCGTTCGACAACGATAGGCGTTACGCCGTGTTCTATCAAACGGATTGCGCAAAAAAGCCCCGCCGGCCCCGTCCCTACGACGAGCACGGGCGTGGACGGCAATTTGTTTTTCGGCAATCGCGGATACGCTTTTTCAACAACCGTTTGCGGCGTATCCGAAAAGGCTATCGTATAGACGAAGCGCAAATTATTTTTATCGCGCGCGTCAATCGACTTTTTCTTAATCGCAAAATACGCGGGCGGTTTTCCCAGCTTTTTTTGCGCGATTAGAAAAAGCTCCTTTTCCGACGCTCCAATCGGCAATTTTATCTCCGTTAAAGTGCGTAAACTCATACATGCCCCGCCCTTTTTTGCATTTTCGATAAAATAGCGTCGGCTACTTGGCAAGCGGACGAATACGCCCACTGTAAATTATATCCCCCACATTCGCCGTCTACGTCGAGAATTTCCCCTGCAAAATACAAACCTTTTTGCTTTACGCTTTGCAAATCCCCGTCCACTTCTTCAAGCGGTACGCCACCTTTGGTTACTTGCGCGTAATCAAATCCCAAACTGCCTGTAATCGGCAAATCGTACCCTTTCAAAAGCGCCGTCGCTTTTTCCAAATCGCCGTTTGCACGGCGCATAACACCCCTGCCGATTTGGTTGTTTACAATCCCGCAAAGCAATTCTTCTTGCGGTAAATTGGGCAAGTTTTTCCGTTTATTACAAAGCGTTTTTTGCAATTTTTCCGCCGTGAATTTCGGCAAGAAATCAATCGAAAGGGTTACGCCGTCCGCAATTTTATCCGCTACGAACGCGGAAATACGGAAAATGGCGTCCCCGCTTACGCCGTAATCGGTGAAGATAACGTCGCCGACAAGAAAGTGCGTACGCGCAACCCCCTTTTCCAGCCAAGTAGCCGTTACACCTGCGTCCATCACGCGAATCCCTTTCCAAGTTTTTATCCCGCTAACGGGCGTTTTTAATTGCACCAACGACGGATATAACGGCGTAATCGTATGCCCAAGCGCTTGACAAAGCGCGTAACCGTTTCCGTCCGTACCGAAATTTTTCGACGCTTTTCCGCCCGTACAAAGCACGACGGTTTCCGCCGAATACACGCGCGTTTCCCCGCCTACTTCCACCGTTAAATCAAATCTTTCGTTTTTCTTTGCAATGTCCGTAACTTTTTCGCCCAACCGCGTTTCCACGCCAAGATAGGGCAACGCAAAACGGAGCGCGTCGGTGATTGCCGACGCTTGTTTTCCCGTCGGGTACACCCGTCCGCGTTCTTCTTCCACCGTCAACACGCCCAAACGCTCCATATCCGCCACCAACGACTGCGGGGGATATTTCGCCACGATAGCTTGGCTTTTACAAGATTTGTCGCGCACCGAAAAATACCCGCCGTTTTTTGCGCCGAGATTGGTGAGATTGCCTTGCCCGTTGCCCGTTGCCGAGAGTTTCTTTCCCAAACGCTCGCCCCGTTCGAACAAGCAAACGCCGTCCGTTTTTTCGCCGAGTTTATTGGCGAGAAACAGCCCCGAAGCGCCACCGCCGATAATTGCAATTTTAATCGTTTCCCTTTTCATAAGAACATTGTAACCGATTTATAAAAAAAAGTCAATATTTTTGAAAAAAGCCGTCGATTTTTTTTGCCCCGTATCTTGACTTTTTTGCTTTTTTATATTAAAATATATAGTAGAAGAACGATTGCGTAATTTTTTCCGTTTTTCAAGCATATAATATCGCAAGAAAACCGATTGCGCGTCAGCAACAAAGGAGAACGCTATGAAAAATTTTTTCAACAAATGCAAAGACTTGTATTTTAATTGCGTCGATTACTTAAAAGCCAATAAAACGCTGGCTTGGGTGCTTATCGGCGTAGCCGCACTTATCGTACTCGTTATCGTCGTTTCGATTATCGCGTCTTGCGTGAAACGCTCGAAAAAGAAAAAAGCGGAAAAATCCGCTCCTACGGCAAAAACGGCTACGGCAAGCGTGAAATCCGCACCCGTCGTTGCCGACGAAAAATTGATGGCAACGAAAGCGGATAAAGAAAAAGCGGCGGCGGAAGAAAAAGCGAGAAGAATGGAAGTGCTTGCGCGCTTGGAAGCGGAAGAAAAGGCAGCCGAAGCGGAAGAGCTCGCTAAAAAGCAAGCGGAAGAAAAAGCGAGCGCCGAAAAAGCGAAAGCGCCCGCTAAAAAAGCAACGCCCGCAAAAACCGTAGAAAAAACGGCGAAAAAGCCCGCTCCTAAAACGGAAACGGCAAAAGTAACGGCGGAAAAAGAAGAAAAGCAAGAAAAAGCGCCCGTAGCGAAAAAGTCGGCTACGAAAACGGCGAAAAAAGCCGAACCCAAAGCCGAACCCAAAACGGAAAGCAAACCCGTAGCGAAAAAATCCGCTCCCGCGCCCGTTTCCACCCCCGCTCCCAAAGCGAAAAAGGAAACGGAAGACGAAAAAGCAGGCAAATACAACGGCAAATGGTCGATTTTCCGCGTGCTTACCAACGGTGTGGAAGAAGAAATGTACTATTTCGAACTGCGCGCGTCCAACGGCGAAAAACTGTTGTCCAGCGAAGAATATACTTCTTATCAAGGCGTTTTGCGCGGGATTGAAACGCATAAAACGAATATTGAAAAAGGCAATTTCAAAACCACCCTTTCCAAGAAAGGCGACTACATATTCAAACTGTTAAACGGCAAAAACACCTTACTTTGCACGGGTGAAAATTACAAGAC
>JAZNIR010000126.1:0-30415 GCA_045577595.1 Candidatus Scatosoma sp. | reverse complement strand
ATTTGCGTGGAGTTGTCGATAACCGAGCTTTCCTTTGCCTCGTGGTCAAGTTCGCAATAGATTTGCGTTTCCGCACCGAGCTTTTCGATAACTTCGATACGAGCTTTTACCACCGTGTCGGGCGAGTTGGAAATGAACATTTGGTCTTGGTGAATATCTTCGGGACGAACGCCGAGCGTTACTTCTTTACCCGTATCAAGATACTCGTCCAAGTTCTTAATTCTTGCAACGAATCCCTTCGGAAGAAGGATCTTGTTGTTGCCTACGAAGCTTACGTAAACTTTCTTGCCTTCGGAAACGAGGGTAGCGCCCTTGAAGAAGTTCATTTGAGGCGTACCGATAAAGCCTGCAACGAAAAGGTTTACGGGATAATCGTAAAGGTTTTGAGGCGTATCTACTTGTTGTACAAAGCCGTCTTTCATAACGACGATACGCGTACCCATCGTCATAGCCTCTACTTGGTCGTGCGTAACGTAGATAAACGTCGTCGCAAGACGGGAATGCAATTTGGAAATTTCCGTTCTCATCGAAGCACGAAGTTTTGCGTCGAGGTTGGACAAAGGTTCGTCAAGCAAGAATACCTTGGGTTCACGAACGATGGTACGGCCAAGCGCAACACGTTGACGTTGACCACCCGACAAAGCCTTGGGCTTTCTCGACAAGTAGTCGGTGATACCAAGAATTTCAGCAGCCGCTTTAACCTTTTGGTCGATAATTTCTTTGGGTACTTTACGGAGTTTCAAACCGAACGCCATATTATCGTACACGGACATATGAGGATAGAGCGCATAGTTTTGGAATACCATCGCGATATCTCTGTCTTTAGGTACGACGTCGTTTACGAGTTTGCCGTCGATATACAGCTCACCGGAAGAGATTTCTTCCAAACCTGCAATCATACGGAGCGTTGTGGATTTACCGCAACCGGAAGGGCCTACGAGTACGATGAATTCCTTATCTCTGATATCGAGACAGAAATCGAATACGGCTTGCACACCGGAAGGGTATACTTTATTGATGCCTTTCAGCAAAAGTCCTGACATAATCTTTTTCCTCCAAAATGGATATTTTAAATATTTTGTACTTATATTTTACAACATTTGCAAAAAAAATACAATAGACAAAATCACCAAACTTGTCCGCCCCTATTGTACAGCTTGCACAAGATTACCTTTTTCTTTGATTTTTTTTATAAAAATAAGCGCGCAAGCCTATTGCCTGCGCGCCTTTTATTACATTTTTTCGAAACGCTCTACGGGCGATACGAACACCGTCGCCCCACCAACGGGCACTTCCGTTTGATAATGAATAAGCGCGGGCGCGCTTACGTTCATTACCGCAGGCATAGGCTCCATACGTTGCGCACAGTGTTTACGGATAAGCTCTAACGCGCGCTCTACCCGTTCGTCGTCCGTGCCGATTAAAAGGGTTACGTTACCCGCCTTTAAAAATCCGCCCGTCGTTGCCATTTTCGTAAACGTAAACTTCTCTTCCGCAAGCGCGTCGCACACTTCGCCCGCGTCCTTTTTATTCACGATTGCCGTTATCATTTTCATATATATCAATCCCCCTTTTCTATATTTATTTTATGGCATCGTTTTGCCAGCCGAAAGGTACAGGTCGTACCATTCCTTTTTAGTAAGCGTTATATCCGCCCCTTTGCTCATTTCCTTCATTCGCGCGGGCGACGTCGTGCCCGTAACTACTTGTTTAAATACGGGGTGGCGCAAAATCCACGCGCAAGCGATTGCCGTTGGCGTAGCCTCGTATTTTTCCGCGATTTCGTTTAATTTTTGATTGAGCGCGGGGAATTTTTCGTTGCCGATAAACACCCCTTCGAAAAAGCCGTATTGCAAAGGCGACCAAGCTTGTAACGGTATGCCGTTTAATCTTGCGTAATCGAGTGTGTCGCCCGCAAAATTTGTCCCTGCTTCCGTTTTCATATTTACGTTTAATCCCGCGTCTACGAGCAACGTATGCCCAAGCGAGAATTGCATTTGGTTGACGGAAACTTCCACGCCGTTTTTACGCAAATATTCCATTTGCAACGCCGAGAAGTTGCTAACGCCAAACGCCCGTACCTTCCCGCTCGCTTTTAAACGCCCGAACGCCTCGCCGATTTCGTCCGCATCCATTAACGTATCAGGGCGGTGCAATAAAAACATATCCACGTATTCGGTGTTGAGCCGACGCAAACTGTCTTCCGCCGAACGGATAATATGTTCTTTGGAAAAATCGAACGTACGCCCGCCGTCAAACTTTCGAATCCCGCACTTGGTTTGCACCAAATACGAATCCCGCGCGATTTTTAAATCTTTCATCGCTACGCCGAAAATCTTTTCGCAGTTTCCACCGCCGTAAATATCCGCGTGGTCGAACGCGTTAACGCCTACGCTGATTGCGTCCGTTACGAGTTTTTCCACTTCCGAAAGAGATTTGTCGGCAATACGCATACAGCCCATCACCACGCGCGAAGCTTTCGCCCCACCAACGATTGTATAATCCATAATTACTCCTTTTTCTTTATTATAACATACTTTTTAAAAGTTTGTCAATTCTTTCCAAAAAAAAATTATTCCTTAAAAGGCGCGTAATATTCTTTGCCCCGTTTATATTCCACTTTGCCTTGCATATAATCGACGAGAGCGCTGATAAACGCTCGTTCGTCCGATTGTTTTACCGCCACTTTAAACGTAACCTTTTCGCCGTATTCCGTGCCAAGTAGCGAACAAGTATGCGTGGCCATAAATTTTTGCGCGCCGTCCACGCCCGTATAATCGACGGCAATTTGGTATTCCGCGCACGTACGCAAAATTCGTACGTCCGCGCCCGCAAGGTTTTCCGCAACGCACGACGAATACGCCCGCACCAAACCGCCCGCGCCGAGTTTTACCCCGCCAAAATAGCGCACTACCGCCACCGCCGTTTCGTATAAGCCTTTGTTTTTAAGCACTTCCAGCATTGGTATTCCCGCCGTCCCTTGCGGTTCGCCGTCGTCGGAAAAGCGTTGTAAATTGCCAACCTTATCCGCCACGAACGCAAAACAAACGTGGGTGGCAAGCGAATGTTTTTTACGGATTTCCGCAATAAACGCGCGCGCTTCTTCTTCGCTTTCCACGTGCGTTGCATACGTGATAAAGCGGGATTTTTCTATGATTTTTTCGCTTTCGTGCGCGGAATATACCGTCTTAATTTCCTTTTCCATTGCTTGCTCCTTTTTTTATTATAACAAAAACGGAAAAGCTTGTCAAATAAAAAACCTATCAGCCTTTATGCCCGATAGGTTTTCGTCTTTTTTTATCGCTTGACGTCGATTATTTAAGGCGAGCGTATATAAACAAAATAGACAACCCGATAAACGCAAGCACTACGACAATCGAAAGAACGATTCCGCAAATACCAACCACCAAGTCGTATGTATCCGCCGTGCCTCTGGCTTGATAATTGTCGATTTTTTCTTTCGCTTCGCCCGTTAATTCTTCGCCGGAAATCATTTCGGCGGTTTTTCCAATCATTGCGCCTTCCACCTTATTTTGCACGCGCATTCTCATTCTATGGCGGAGCGCGACGATTCCCGTAATCATCAGTTCGCTAGGCGCCATAAAAATCGTTAACGCGCCCATTCCGCAAAGAATTTTTAATCCCCAATGCACGTCGCTAAACAAGCCCCAAAGCGAAAGCAACGGAACAACCGTGTAAAGGATTAGCCCCATAATTTCCCCTGCGGTTCCAAACTTTTTACTTCTTCTATGATATTCTTTTTCTCTTTTTCTGTACTTTTCGCCGAAACTGAAAAACCACTTTAACAATTTCATAATCTTACCCCTTTTCTTTTGTATTTTTTAATTATTTCACCACGATTTTCAAATGCACTTTTTTGCCTTTATGCAACACGAATTCGTTTGCGGGAATCGGCGCGTTTGCGTCGGTGATTTTGCTCTCGTCCGCCGAAACGCCCCCTTGCTCAATCAGTCTACGCGCCTCGCCTTTGGATTTGGCTACGCCCGCCAACACCATTGCGTCCACCACCGTAACCGCGCCCGAAATTTCTTTCGTGAGCATTTCCGCGTCGCCACCGCCGAACGCCGCTTTCGCTTGCGCTTGCACTTCGCCTGCTTTTTCTTCGCCGTGCACTTCTTTGGTAAGTTCGTACGCGAGCACTTCCTTTGCTTTGTTCATACGCTCGTCTTTGTGCGCGCAAAGTTCGTTGATTTGTTCAAGCGGTAAAAACGTGAGCAATTTCATACATTTTTCCACGTCTTCGTCCGCCGTGTTGCGCCAATATTGATAAAATTCGTAAGGGGTTGTTTTGTTTTCGTCCAACCAAACCGCTCCCTTTGCCGTTTTTCCCATCTTTTTGCCGTCGCTCGTCGTAAGCAACGTAAACGTCATTGCGTAAGCGGGTTTTTGTTCTTTAATACGAATCAGGTTTGCGCCCGCCAAAATATTATTCCATTGGTCGTCCCCGCCGAGTTCGAGTTGACAGCCGTACTTTCTGTAAAGCACCAAGAAATCGTACGCTTGCATTAACATATAGTTAAATTCAAGGAAAGAAAGCCCCCTTTCCAAGCGTTGTTTAAAACATTCCGCCGTAAGCATACGGTTGACGGAGAAGTGCGCGCCGATTTCCCGCAAGAAATCTACGTAGTTTAAATTTAAAAGCCAATCGCCGTTATCCACGATAACCGCCGCGTTTTCCCCTTCGAAACTGACGAATTTCGACATTTGTTTTTTGAAACATTCGACGTTGTGGCGAATCGTTTCTTTCGTCATCATCGAACGCATATCCGTTCTGCCCGACGGGTCGCCAATCATTGCCGTACCGCCACCGATTAAAATAATCGGTTTGTGCCCTGCTTGTTGCATATGGTGCATTGCGATAAGTTGCATAAAATGCCCGACGTGCAACGAATCCGCCGTAGGGTCGAAACCGATATAAAAAGGCACGCTTTCCTTGCCGAGTTTTTCGTAAAGTTCTTCTTCAAACACCGTTTGTTTGACGAACCCGCGTGCTTTGAGCGTATCCATAACGTTTGCCATAGTAAATTCTCCTTAACGACGCAAGACGTTCCCTTGCGTTTTTTCGTGATTTTGTACGTTAAAAAAAGTTTACTCTTTTTCCGCCGAGTTGTCAAGCGTTTTGCCTTACTTCCCTTAAAAATTAAGCGTTTTTCAAGCTTTTAATTCCACCGTTTTTATAGAAACGGACGAAGACAAAGCCAATCTTCCGCAAAGAGCGGTTAGTAAATCCCACGTTTCCCCTTTGCTTTTCGTTTGCAAACCGTTTAAAAGGCGGGCGTTTACTTCCCCTTCTTTGCGTCGTTTGCGCTCTGTTTCCATTCTTTCTATATAAATCGAAAAATCCGTCATTTTTTTGCCCCTTTTTTATTTTCGTACGCTGATTATAGCATAGAAAACTTGACAGACGTATGTCAGGTATGATAAAATAACCGTAAGAATTTTAAAAAATTTTTTTCAAAAAAGGAGCGAAAGATTTTGGAACGCACGAAATATTCTATTTTGGTGGATATACTTTTTGAACTGCTTGCAAAGCGCAAAGTAACGGCGGTGTATTTGGCGGATAAATTCGGGGTTTCTCCGCGCACGATTTACCGTTACGTAGACGATTTAAGCGACTGTATTCCCGTTACCGTAGACAGAGGCAGAGCGGGCGGGATTTGTATCGCCGATAATTTTAAACTTCCCAAGGGTTTTATGACGACGGACGAATACGAATCGGCGATTGAAGCGCTTGAAACGATGTACGCGCAACTCCCCCAAGAACGCTTTTTAGAAGCGAAACGCAAACTTTCTACGCAAATGAAATCGGAATCGCGCGACCTTGCCCTTTCGGGGGACGTCGGCGCTATTTTGGTGGACGGTGGCACGTGGGGGGATTCGAATTCTCATTCGGAAAAGTTAAAACTTTTTGAAGAAAGCGTAAAAAATCAACGGGTGTTAGAAATTGATTACCGCGCGCGGACGGGCGAAAGTTCCAAACGGAAAATCGAACCGCACGTGTTGGTGTTTAAACAAAACGTTTGGTACGTGTACGCGTTTTGCCATAAACAACGGGCGTTCCGTTTATTCCGTGTCGGGCGGGTGTTCGCCGTCAATCAAACGGAAGAAACTTTTCAAAAGCGCCCCTTTTCCCGCCAAGACGTGCCCCTTGCCTTTTGGACGAACGACACCAAATCGGTGGACGTGCGGTTTGCCTTCGACAAGAGCGCCGTACCCGACGCGCAAGATTGGCTGGGCGTGGAAAACATCAAAAGCGCCAACGGGAAATGGCACGCCGACGTAACGCTCCCCGACGACAGTGCGCTGGTGAAGAAAATTTTAAGTTTAGGCGCGGGCGTACAAGTGCTTGCTCCTACTTCGTTGCGCGATAAGGTTGCAAAAGAACTCAAACAAATCGCGAAATTATATTCTTAAATTAACGGAAAACGATAAGAATTTACGCTCCCTTTTTGGTAAAGGGAGCGGTTTTTTATCCACTTTTTAGAATATCCGAAAAAAACGCCGTCTATAATAATATACGGGGGTGTTGTATGAAAAAAATTTTATTCACCGGCGGGGGGAGCGCGGGGCACGTTTTGCCGAACGTCGCGCTTATCGAAGAAATTTTATCAGCGGGCGACGCCGACGTTTGTTATATCGGCACGGGCGGTATTGAAAAAAAGTTAATTGCCGAGTGGAAAATCCCCTATTATCAAATCGACTGTCCCAAGTTGGTGCGCGGGGGCGGTTGGAAATCTTTTAAACGCAATTTAACCATTCCCACCCGTTTTTTACGCGCTGTCAAACAAGCGAAAGCGGGCTTACAAAAATTTAAACCAGACGTCGTGTTTTCCAAAGGCGGATACGTGGCTTTGCCCGTCGTAACCGCTTGTAAAAAGCTGAAAATACCCTGCTACGCGCACGAAAGCGATTTATCGGCGGGGCTTGCCAACAAACTCTCCGCGCGGTTTTGTAAAAAGGTGTTCACGTCATTCCCCGACACGGCAAGCCGTTTTAAAAACGGGGAATACAGTGGCGCGCCGATACGGCGGGCGATTCTTACAGCTACGAAAGCGGAAGCGCGCAAGGCGTTTGACGTGCCCTTCGAGCGTTGCGTTTTGTTGGTGTTCGGTGGCGGAAGCGGGAGCAAAGCGATTAACGACGCCGTGCGGGCAAATATTCGCGAACTGACCAAAGACTTTTTCGTTTTTCATATTTGCGGGGCGGGAAACGTCGTGCAATCCACCTTGAAAAACTACCGCCAATTTGAATTCGTCGCGGATATGGGTGGGGCGTACGCTTGCGCCGACTACGTTTTATCGCGGGCGGGCGCAGGCACGGTGTTTGAAATACTCGCCTTAAAAAAACCTGCGCTCTTAATTCCCCTTGCGGGGCAAACAAGGGGCGACCAAGCGGAAAACGCGTCCTATTTTAAAAAGCGCGGTTTGTGCCACGTATTAAAACAAAACCGCCTTGACGAGCTGGTAACCGCTTTGCAAAATTTGCGTTTGGACGACGGATTAAAAGCGCGTTTGCAAGAATGTGATTTCCCCGCGGGCAACGCGAAATTATTGCGCGCCTTGTACGAAGAAACGGCGAGAGAAAAGGACGACGATGGCAAAAAACGCGTATGATTTGCCCGCTTATCCCTTTCGCGGAAAGAAAAAACACAGCCGTCGTAAGAAAAAATGGCTGTGTATATTATGCCTTACGGTAGGCTTGGCAATCGCTTTATTCGTATATTTCCAACGGAACGTAACGCGGGTGCTCGTCGCTATTAGCGAAGCGACGATGCGGGCAAGCACGACGATTGCCGTAAACGACGCCGTGTATTACACGCTGTCGGACGAAATGCGCTACGAAGATTTGGTTACGATAACGCGCGACGAGGCGGGAAATATCGTGGGCGTTGCCGCAAACCCTTTAAAAATCAATAAAATCGCCCGCGACACCGCGTCCATCTCCCAATCGAACTTGAAAAATTTGAGTTTGAACGGTATTCCCGTGCCACTCGGCGCGTTGACGGGCATCGAAGCGTTGGCGGGGCTTGGCCCGAGTATTCATTTCCGCATTATCCCCGTATCCAGCGTTTCTTGCGATTTTTCGTCCACCTTTGAAAGCGTGGGCATCAACCAAACGAAACATTCCATATACTTAAACGTCGTGGCGGACATTAGTATCGTTATGCCGTCGCGCACCGAAAATTTTGCCGTCATTACGCAAATTTTGGTGGGAGAATCGGTTATCGTCGGACAAATCCCCGACGCCTATTTACAATCGGATATTTTCGGCGACAAACCGAATTTATCCCCTTAATCGCCCGTTTTTTAAGCGGACTTTTTAATTTTTCTTACTGCGCGATTTGAATATCATTGCTACTAAAAAGGAAAAAATCACCGCTGCCGAAATGCCCGCGCTCGCAGCGGAAAGCGCGCCCGTAAACGCGCCGAACAAGCCTTTTTCCGCGCCTTGTATCGCGCCGTTTGCCAATAAATAGCCAAACCCACTGATAGGGACGGTTGCGCCCGCACCCGCGAAATCCACCAAGTATTGATACAATCCCAAGCCTTGCAAAACCACCCCCGCAAGCATAAAAATAACGAGTATTTTCCCCGCCGTTAAATCGGTGAAATTGATGACGATTTGCGCCACCATACAAATCAAACCGCCCACTAAAAACGCTTTGGCGAAATTGAGTAATATCGTAATATACGTTGCAAACATTTCTTTCCCCCTTTTATACGTTTTCCACGCATACGGCGTGCGCAATACAAGGGATACTTTCCCCTTGCCCGCTCGACACGGTGGAAAGGAGCGCGCCCGTCGCGCAAAGCAAAACGCGATTGAGTTCGCGTTTTTTTAATTTGTCCATAATATACGAATTGAACACGACGGCACAGCACCCCGCCCCGCTACCGCCTTGAAATTCGTCTTCTACCACTTTATATATAATTTCTCCGCAATCCACGTGATTTTTTTGTAAGTCTACCCCCTTTTCCCAAACCAAATCTTTTAAAATTCGACTGCCCAGCGCGCCCAAATCACCCGTTATGATTAAATCGTATTCGTCCGCTTTTTTGCCCGTTTCCTTTAAATGGTGCAAAATCGTATCGCAAGCGGCGGGCGCCATCGCCGCGCCCATATTGTTCACGTCGGTTATGCCAAAATCCACGACTTTCCCTATCGTCGCCGACGTTATCGCTACGTCGCTCCCCGTATCCGCAATCACCGCGCCACCCGCGCCCGTTACCGTCCACTGCGATTGGGGCGGACGGGTGTTGCCCAGCTCCAAAGGGTATCTATATTGCCGTTCGGCGGACGAGAAATGACTGCCCGTCGCCGCCACGATTTTTTTACAGTGCCCCGCGTCTATCAGCACGCTTGCGAGCGCGTAGCTTTCCGCCAACGTCGAACACGCGCCGTACACCCCTAAAAAGGGAAAATCAAAATCCCGCGCGGCAAAACTTGCAGAAATGATTTGATTGAGCAAATCCCCCGAAATTAACATATCCATTTTCTTATCGCAAAGCCCCGCGTTTTCAATCGCTTGGGAAATGGCGTACGAAAGCATTTTACATTCCGCTTTTTCGTACGTGCTTTCCCCGAACATATCGTCCACGAGCGTTTTATCCACGTATTTTCCTACGATACCCGCGCTTTCTTTCGGTCCTGCTATCGTGCCCGTCGAGATAATTCTCGGCTTATTTTTAAAAAAAATCGTTTGCATATCCTTCTCCGCCTATAAAAACAAATAAATTACGCCGACGAGCGTGCCTGCCAATACGCCGAATACGATAATCGGACCTGCCACTATAAACATTTTCGCCGCCAAACCGTACACAAGCCCTTCCGTTTTAAATTCGATTGCCGGCGACGCCACCGAGTTGGCAAAGCCGGTAATCGGGACGATAGAGCCTGCGCCCGCGTTTTTTCCTATTCTATCATACACGCCAAAGCCCGTCAAAAGCGTGCCGAGCAAGATTAAAATAATACTCGTCGTGCCCGCCAATTCGTCTCCGCCAAGCCCCGCCGTGCTTTGTAGCATTTCGCGGATAAACTGACCGATACAACAAATAAAACCGCCCACGATAAACGCGCGAAAACAGTTTTTAAAGTGTTTCGTAGGCGGGTCGAACGAATGGACGTAGGCGATATAATTTTTATTATAATTTTGCCTATTTTTGCCCGTCATCTTATACGTACCCCCTTGTTTTGGTGTTTTTCTTCCCCTTTCACGCCACGAAAAAGCATTTCCCTTTCTTCCGTTTCGCGTCCCTCGATTGCGCGCGTTTGATTGCGTTTCATTTTTCGTCCCCTTTTTTCTTTTACTATGCGGAAATTTTTGCAAAACTATACCGCCCCGCGCAAAATTGCGCGGGGCGGTTGTCGTTATAATCGTTTATGTTTATAAGTAAAATTCCGATTTCGTCTCTCGGGAAAAAAGCTTGGCAAGCATTTCTTCACAAATCTTTTTACGGCTGTTTTCGTCCGTGCTTTCCGTATCCACTGCCGAACATATCTGGCAAACGGCGCTCGTTATCGGCAAATCCACGCCGTATTTTTCGCCTAAATTTTTCATAGCGTACGACGTGGGAACGCCTTCCGCAAGCTTGGTAAACCGCTCGTTTTTCACCAATTTTTCCCCGTAGGCGCGGTTGTGGGAATATTCGCTAAACAGCGTGGCTTCGTAATCGCCCAAATGCGCCAACCCGTACGCGGAAAGTTCGTTGCCACCCATCGCTTTGATAAGCCGTGCCACTTCACGAGCCCCACGCGACATCAACGAGCCTTTGAGCGAACCGTATCCACAACCGTCGAGCACGCCCGCTACGATACCCATTACGTTTTTCGCCGCCGCGCCGATTTCCGTGCCTATCATATCGCTACCGTAATAAAAACGAATGAGTTCGCTTTTAAATCCGTCGGCGAGCCACCGTTTTAACTCGTCGTTTGCCGAATCAATTACCATACAGTTGGGAATACCGTTTGTAAACGCTTGGATATGTCCTGGCCCTACCCATACGGCGACGGCGTTTTCGTCGATTCCGCTTTGCACGAGCACTTCGCTTAAACGACAACCGGTTGTGATTTCAATCCCTTTCATACAAAGGACGAATTTTTTATCCGAAACGTTAAACTGCGTGATTTTTTGCATAAACGAGCGCAGGCCTTGCGAAGAAATAGAAATGACTACCACTTCCGCGTGATTTACCGCTTTTTCTAAATCGCACGTTAAATGGATTCGTTTATCCAGCGTTACGTATTCGTTTTTGCCCGTTTCTTTTAAAACGGTGTACGACGCCCCGCCTTCTTTACCCCAAAGGCAGACTTCGTGCCCGTGATTGCATAAATACCAAGCGATAAACGAGCCCCAACGCCCGCAACCGAGTACTGATATTTTCATACTTGCTCCTTTTTTCCGTTTATATTGGATTGCGTTCGACAAACGCGCGCGCCAGCGTTACGTCGTCCGTGTACTCGATTTCCGAGCCAATCGGAATACCACGCGAAAGGCGGGTTACCGGAATATCCAACGGTTTTATCAGTTTCGCGATATACATTGCCGTCGCGTCCCCCGAAACGTCGGGATTGGTGGCGATAATTACTTCCTTTACGTCGTTTTCTTGCAAGCGCACAAGCAATTCGCGAATACGGATATCGTTTGGGCCTATCCCCGAAAGCGGGTCGATAACGCCGTGTAAAACGTGATACACCCCTTTAAATTCTCGCAATTTTTCAATCGCCAATACGTCTTTGGGTTCTTTCACTACGCAAATCGAGCTTTTATCCCGTGTACGACAAATCCCACATTCGTCTTCTTCGGTGAAATTTCCGCAAACTTTGCAATATTTTACTTTGCGTTTCACCCCTAAAATCGCTTCGGCAAACGCCCGCGCTTCGTTTTCAGGCATATCTATAATTTTATAGGCGTAACGTTGCGCCGTCTTTTTTCCCACGCCGGGAAGTTTGGAAAATTCGTTGACGAGTTTTCCGATTGGTTCTATAAAAATATCCATCGTTTTCCTTTTTATTTTCCTTAAAAATCGTTACGGAAATTAAAGCATTCCGCCGAGCGAGCCCATATTGCCGTACGCGCCCATTTTTTCTTCGTACACCTTGTCCGCTTTTGCATACCCGTCGTTGATTGCCGCCATAATTAAATCTTCCAACATTTCCACGTCGGTAGGGTCGACGATGCTTTCGTCCAATTCAATGCCGTTAATGATTTTTTTCGCGTTCATATACACGACTACCGCTTCGCCTGCCGAAGTACCCACGATTTCCCAATCGTCTAAAAGTTCCGCCGTCTTTTGCATTTCTTCTTGCATCTTTTGCGCTTGACGCATTAAGTTTTGCATATTGTTATTGTTAAATCCTGCCATTTTATTTTCCTCCGATTTTCCTTTCGTTTTTTATTTAATTTCCACTTTCACGCCTTGAAACGTCTCTTTTATCTCTTGCACGCCTTGAAAAAACGCGTCTTCCTTTTTTCCGCGAAGCTCCACTTTAAAATCGCCCTCCGACATTCCCACCGCTTCAAACGCTTTGACGAGCAACGCGTGATGTTCGGTTTTACACAGCGAACGGTGGATTGTTTCGCTCGTCGTATAAAGGGTAAATACGCCGTCGACGTACGCGCTTTCCAAATCCATACAAATCGTAAACAGCACGCCACTACCGCCCGTTTTGCGGAGCGCCCGTAAAAAACTGCCGAACGTAGCTTTCGCGTCCCCGTGCATAGCGGGCTTGATTTGCACCGCCGTCTTTTCCGTTTTGGGCGCAACCGTTTCTTGGACGGGGGGCGTGTATTCCACGTCGAAATATACGTTTCCGCCCGTTTCCGTTTCGTCGGGGGGCGCGTCCATTTCAGGGGGCACAACTTCCTTTTCCGCGAGTGCGGGTTGTTCTTCTTGCACGGAAAGCGGTTGTTGTTTTACGACGAGCGTTTCCACGCTCGCTTTATCCCTGCCCCTGTCTTTTATACAAAAATCGCCGCCAACAAGCTTTTCTTCCAACGCGGAAATCCGCGCGAGCAAGCTTTCTAAATCGTAATCCGTTTGTGGCATACTCGCCTTCATCACCGCCGTTTCAAACAGTACGCGCGGGGACGTGGCGTATTTTAAATTTTGTTCGGTTTCCGCGAAAATTTCAATCGTGCGGAGCAAACGGTGTCCGTCGACCGCGCGGGCAACAGACAAAACGCATTCGTACGAATCGTCGGGGAGAGATAAAATGCTTTTTCCGTCCCGACAAGTTTTGGCAATCGAACAAGCGTTGAGAAAATTCAAAACGTCTTTCACGAGCGTACCCACGCCCTTGCCCGCCGAAAGAAAACTTTCCGCGTATTCGAACGCCTTTCCGCTTTCCCCACGTAAAGTCGCCCCACAAAGGTTGGCAACGCTTTCAAAATCCGCGCTTCCAAGCACCGACGTTACGTCTTGATAGGTGAGTTTTCCACCCGCATACGAAACGCACGTGTCCGCAATCGAAAGCATATCCCGTACGCTCCCTGCGCCCGCGCGGGCAATCGCGGAAATCGCTTCGGGTTCGTATTTTTTACCAATCGTATCCAATACGTATTTTAAACGCTCTTCCAAATCGCTTTGGGGAATGAGCTTGAAATCGAAACGCATACAACGGGATAAAATCGTAGCGGGAATTTTCGCTGATTCGGTGGTGGCGAGAATAAACACCGCGTGTTTGGGCGGTTCTTCCAGCGTCTTTAAAAGCGCGTTAAACGCACCCGTCGACAGCATATGCACTTCGTCGATAATATACACTTTATATTTGCCCGCTACGGGGGGATATTGCACCTTTTCCCGTAAATCGCGCATTTCGTCCACGCCGTTGTTCGACGCGGCGTCGATTTCGGATATATCCAAGTTGGACGGGTCGGCAAGCGCTTTGCACGCACCGCATTTTCCGCAAGGCGAGCCGTCGATTGGCGTTTCGCAGTTGATTGCCGTCGCGAAAATTTTCGCAATACTCGTTTTTCCCGTACCGCGCGGTCCGCAAAAAAGATAGGCGTGCCCGATTCTGCCCGTCGCAATTTGATTTTTCAGCACCGTTACGATATGTTCTTGACGAACGACGTCGTTTAAGCTCGTCGGACGGAACGCCCGATATAACGCAAGATATGCCAACTTTTTTTCTCCTTTATCTTTGGTCTGTTTCGCCCGTTTTCAATACGAGCCGTTGTAATTTTTTCTTACTTCTTTGAATGGCGTTGTCCACGCTTTTTACCGATTTTCCCGTCGTTTCGCAAATTTCGCTACACGACATACCGTCCATATACAACGAAAAAATTTTATATTCGAAATCGGATAAAATCCGTATCATTTTTTGTTTAAATTCTTTCTTTTCGTCGCTTAAAATAATCTCGTCGTCAAGGCTGGGCGTTTGAAAATCCCGTCCGTCTAAAACGCTGTCGGGTATGCTGTTGTTTAGCGGTTGGTTTTTTTTGCTCGCCGATTTTTTCACCGCGTCGATTATCTTTCTCGACACGCACATATACGCGAAATTTTTAAAACTTTTGCCGTTTTCCGTCCGCTTATAATCCAAAATCGCGCGGTGCAAACCTATCATTCCTTCTTGAATCAGGTCTTCCGTTTCCCCGCCGTACAAGAAAAAACCGCGCGCGCGACCGCGCACCAACCCCGCGTAACGCAACAACAATTCGTCCATTGCTTGCGCGTCCCCTTGCGCGAACAGTTCGATTAACTGCTCGTCCGTTTTTTTCATCGTTTTTTCCATACTTTTTCCTTTTTTAAAACGAAATACCGATTATAAAAGACGGTTTCGCACCACTTCGTACACCGCGATACCAAGCGCCACCGACGCGTTGAGCGAGTTGACTTTGCCTTGCAAAGGAATAGAGAGCACTTTATCGCACTTTTCTTTCGTCAGCCGTTTTACACCGCTATCTTCTCCGCCGACGATAAGCGCGACGTTTCCTTGAAAATTCTCCCGATAAATATCTTCGCCACCCGCTTCCAGCGCGTACACCCAATATCCGTTTTTTTGCAACGTTTCCACCGCTTGGTTTAGATTTGCCACCTTGCAAACTTTCATATGTTCCGCCGCGCCCGCCGAAATGCGTATCACACTTTCATTTACGCTGGCGCTACCCGATTTGGGAATAATCACGCCGTCCGCCCCCGCACATTCGGCTACGCGAATAATACTGCCGAGATTATGCACGTCTTCCACGCCGTCGCAAAGCACGATAAAACCGCCCTTTTCGCTCTTCTTATTTTCGATTATATCTTCCAAATCGAAATATTCGTAATCGCTCGTGTAAGCGATTACCCCTTGATGACGGTGCGTTTCGCTCTCTTTATCAAGCGCCCGCTTGTCCACGAATTGCACGCGGATATTCCGCTTTCTCGCTTGCGCGAAAATCAAACCGAGCGAACCTTGCGCTCCCTTTTCAAGCAGTATTTTATCCACGTTTTTTTCCGTCTTTAACAATTCAATGACGGCGTTTCTTCCTTCCGTTTTCATCTTTTATCCTTTTTTTCCTTTTTACGGTTTATACGCAGTGGGCGCGGACACCCCTTGCAAACTTTCTTCGTCGATTGTGGAAAGCAGTTCTTCTATCCGCCCACTTTCGCCGATAAGGTGCAAATACCCAATCACCGCTTCCAAGCCCGTCGAACGGCAATATTCTACCGCGTCCGCGTTTTTCGATTTCGTCGCTTTTTTCGCGTTTCGCCCGCGATGATAAATCTCCGTTTCCCTTTCGGTGAGCAAGGGTAGTATTTTTTCAAGATACGCGCTTTGTCCGCGCGCCGATTCCACTTTCGACGCCGAACGCTGAAAATCCCCCGATTTCCCGCTGGCGTACCGCACCAAACGCTCCCGCACCCAAAGGGAATACACCGCGTCGCCTAAAAACGCAAGCGTAACGGGATTCATTCTTCCCGCGTCCGTTTCGCTCATCACCGATTTTTCGTCCGACATTGTTTTTGCGCTCCCTTTTTTATCTTCTTTTTATTATACCACAACGCAAAGGGAATTGGCAAGCAATTCGGCGGGTGTTAAACGCGGATTTTTCTTTTTAAGGCTACGCCTTACACGCGTTTACGCCGTTGCGCCCGAAAAATAAGCCACGACGCCCGAAAGGATTGTTTGCGCAACTTTTTTTTGCCAAACGGCGGTACAAAGCAATTTTTCGTCGGACGGGCTGGATAAAAACCCGCATTCTACGATTATCGACGGATAGGGCGCGCACTGCACCATATAGTAATCGCCGAACGTGGCGTTGCGCGCTTTTACTTTCTCCCCCGCGTACAGTTCGTTAAGCCGTTTTTGCACGTGCAACGCAAGCGTGTTTCCGCTTTCGTCCTTTTGGTTGTAAAAAACCTGCGCCCCGCGCGAACTTTTGGACGGATAATAATTTTGGTGCACCGAAATCACCATACACGGTTTGGTTTCTTCGATAATTTCTTTTCTGCGTTGCATATCCCGCTTTTTAAAGCCTTTCGTCGGCGCACCGTATAACCCCGCTTCCGTCTTGCGCGTAAGCGTAACTGCAAAGCCGATTTCTTCCAATCCGTCTTTTAAATACATAGCGATAGAAAGATTTAAATCGCTTTCTTTCACGCCCGTTTGAGCGCCCGAAACGCCCCCGTCTATTCCGCCGTGCCCCGCGTCTACTACCACCCGCAAATTCTCCCCTTCGGAAAACACCGCTTGGGGCGCAACCAGCGCGCGCACGCAAAGGGCGGTTGCCGTTACGAACGCCATAAACACCGCCATACAAACTGCTACGATACTCTTTTTCATATCTTTATCCTATGCGGGAAAGGGTGGAAATATGCCCGAAAAGAGTTTACGGCGGGTGTTAGCGTAAAAAGCGTTCGTCTTACACATACCCCCGTCCTTTTATAAAATTATCCGTTTTTACGAGCGGTAAAAACGGATAAAAACTCCTTATAAAAATTTCAACTGCGTACCGTCCAAACAACAGCGATAGTCCGTTTCCGACGACGGCGTTGGCGTTTGGGTGGTGATGGCGTTCTCATTTTCCTTATCTTTTAGCAAGCACGGTGGCGCGGGCATATCGGGCGTCGGCGGGAGCGGTGGCGTTTCGTATTCGGGGGAATTGGGATTCGGCTCTTCTTCGGGCGGGTTTTCTTTCGCCGTCGCGCTCGTGAAGAGTTTGGATATTTCTTCTTCCGTTTCCTTTAACAAATACGCGTGAAATTCTTGCGCGTTATTCGTAACCACGCGCGCTACGCCGTTATCCGTCAACCGTTTAAACGTTTCCGCGTCGTCCACCCCCGTAACTTCCAAACGACAACCGTTTAAAAGCTCGGTGCACAGCCGTTCGCAACCCGCGAAATAGGGCACGGAAAAAAAGCTTGCGCCGATTTCCCCCGCTATCCGCGCCACCCGCGAAAGGGGCGTGGGCGTATAACTCTTCCCAACCCGCACTTTAATTTTCATTCTGCCCGCTACGCGCGCGATACGCTTTAATTCCTTGCGGATTTCCCCGTAACGGCAACCGTCCATAAACGACGGCGTTACGGATACGGTGATTTCTTTCGCCTTACGACGGCGGGCGAGTTTCGTTTCGTACGCTTTCACTTTTCCAAGTGTTTCCCCGTCCCCGCCGATAACGCAGTCCATTTGTACTTTGCTCCCCGATAAATAGTAGCCCACTTGCGTCGTTTTCGATAAGGGCAATTTTACCGCCGACTGTTTTAACCTTACGGCGCGTTCGCAAATGCGTTGCACGTCTTCCCCGTCTATAACGCTCCCTTCCGTTGCGGAAATTAGCGCGGAAATTTCGTTTAACTTTTTACGGCGTTTATAGATGCGGTATTCTTCCGCGTCTTGATTAGAAAGGAACACCCCGCCTTTTGAAAGTGCGCCTTGCGTTACGTCTTCCCGCCCGAAGTTTTGTTTTTCCGTTTGCGTCGTTGCCTTTTCTTTGGTGGGTGTCGTTGATTGTTGCGTTTTTCTTTCCATACGTTGATTATGCGACAAACGATTTCCATTTATTCGTAAATTAGGCAATTTATGACAAAATTTTAAATTTATAATGTGGGTATGACGATTTTTTTATGTAGCGCGGGCGTTGGTGTCGTGTGGATAGGTTTGTTATTCGGGCTGTGTTTTTTACTCGTACATTTCATCAAACTCGTTAAGCTCGGTTGGGAACACCGCGCGCCTACCCCGCCCCCAAAGCCAACGGAAAAAGAAGAACAAAAAGCCCCTGCGAAAACTTCGCAAGAGCCCGTTTATTATATCGTGGAGAAAAAACGGCGCGCAAAAACGAGTTTTGGAGAGCCCAAACAAATCCGCTTTAAATAGCCGTTTCTTTTTCGATTGTTGCAAGGCATACGCCGATTATTTTTCGGACGCGGTAACCGCCGTAAAGCTTTCCGTTTTTTCGTCGTATTTTTGCAAATTACTCCCGTCCGTCCAAAGCCGTTCGAGATGATAGAAAAGACGGGTTTCGTCGTTGAACACGTGCACGATTACGTCGCCGTAATCCACCACCGCCCATCTGCCGTCGCGCACCCCTTCCGTGCGGGTGGGTACAAGCCCCAATTCCTTTTCCACGAGTTCTTCCACCCGTTCGCCCATCGCGCGGATTTGCGGTGCGTTCGAACCGCTTGCAATTACGAAATAATCGCATAAATCGGTTTTTTCGCGCACGTACAAGCATACGATATCTTTTCCCCGTTTATCCGCAAGCGCTTTGCACACCGCCAGCGCCAAATCTTTACTCGTTATGGTTTCCATTATTTTTTCTCTCCTTTGCGTTCGTTTTTTATCCAAGCGTACGCTTGGTTTGTCAGCGGATAAATATCCGCTTTTTTTTCTTGTAAATATTGCACCGTATGCAACAGCGCTTTTTCCAAACATTCGTCCAAACCGCCCGCTTTTTTACCCGCCCAAAAGCACGCGCGCAATTCGTCCACGCCGTCAAATTCCCGATTTTCTTCCAACATATCGGCAAGAAATATCAGTTTTTCCAGTTCGGACATATCCTTTCTACCGCTCGTGTGAAAGCGAATGGCGTTTAATACGTCCTTATCTTTTACGCCGAAAATATTCTCTGCCAAATACGCGCCCGTAAACTGGTGCAAAACGGGGCTTGGCACGTCGCCGTACCCTTTATCAAGCGTAAATCCTTTAAGCAAAGGGGAATTTTCGGGCAAACTTTTCGCGCAATCGTGGAAAAGCGACGCAACGACGGCTTGCCGTTCGTCTATCCCCACTTGTAACGCTTTTTTCACCGCCGTTTCCGCAACGCGTAAAGAGTGCGCTTTTCGCGACGGACTTTCTAGTGCCAACGCTTCGTCCGCTTTTTCTACGGCGTATAATTGATTTTCTTTTATATATTCCGCCACCTTTTCGTCTACGAGCCCTAACAAATCTTCGCCCGCGCCTGCAAGCACGCGGATTTTCGTGGAAGAAACGTTTGCGCCGTTGTAATCGACGAGCGCGAAATCCGTTTTAAATTTTTCATAAAACGCTTTGCGCTCCGTTTCTATCCAACCGCTTTTTTCCGCGCGGGCGCATACGGCGAGCGTAACGTTTTGTAAAATGATTTCGGGACGTTTCCAAGTAGGAAAATCGCGGAGCATATCCGTCCCCACCAACCAAAACAGCTGACTTTGCGGATATTGCGTTTTGAAATATTCGCAAGTTTGATAGGTGTAGCTAACGCCCCCTTTTTGAATTTCGTAATCGGAAACTTCCACGTTTGGCATATCCGCAAAGGCGATTTTACACATTCTTAAACGGTGAAAATCGGCAGAAAGCGTCTTACCCTTTTTATGCGGGGGACAAGCGACGGGCATAACGATAAGCTTGTCTAAATCCAAGCTTTTTAACGCGCTTTTAACGAGCGCGATATGTTCTTTATGCACGGGGTCGAACGACCCGCCGAAGATTGCCACTCTCATTTTTTATCCTATTCCTTATGCGTTTGCCTTTCCCTTTTTTCCATTATACTATATATTTTTCTTTTTTTCAAGTTTAAAAGGGGATTTTTTCGGCAAAAATCAAAGTATGAAACACGAAATTATTAAAAAATCGGCTTTTGTATCCGACCTTATCTTCACTTTTTTTCTCGTCAGCTTATTTACGCTGTGTTTATTCCGCTTTTGGCGTATTCCCCTTATGCCCGCTCTACTTCTCGCCCTGCTTTGCGGAACGCTGTCGACGGGGGCGCTGGGCGCGTTTTTACAAAGCAAACGCAACGCGCTGTTTTTAAAGAAATCGGAAGAAGAGACGATGGAAAAACTGTTGTTGCATCTTGCGCTACTTGGCGACGATAAAAAGCTCTCCCTTTTTCAAAACGCGCTCGGCGACGAAAACAATCTCGTGAAAAAACACGGCAAAAAACGGCTGTTTACCAAAGACGAATGTTACTTTCTCGAATTCCGCTTCGCACCCGTTGAAACGGACGATATTAGCGCGCTTGCTCGATTAAAAACGGCGAAAAAGAAATTTCTTTTATGCAACCGTATCGACGAACAAGCTTTAAAATTTTGCAAGGATTGGAACGTGGAAGTAAAACAAGGCAGAGATATTTACACGCTCTTAAAAGAAAAAAACGCCTTACCCACCGCCTTTTTGGGGGAAAGCGTACAAACGGACAAGCGCAAAAAACGTTTGCGGATTTGTTTTTCCAAAGCCAACAGTCGCCGTTTTTTCGTAGCGGGCGCGCTGATATTGCTTACTTCGCTAATTACCCCTTTTCCTTATTATTATCTCGTTTTCGGTTCGTTGTTATTCCTTGTTTCCGCGCTCGTGCGGATTTTCGGATATTCTTAAATTCGCCCGTTATTTTTTGGGACGTTTCTAAAAATGCAAGGGGCAGGTATGAAACGACGTCGGTGGGCGTTAGGGAATATTCCCCGTATTTTTGAGTGGCAAGCACCGCCGCTCTACCCGTAAGATACGCGCCCAACGCCCCCGCGTTAAACGTCGAAACGCCACAAGCGCAAAGCCCCGCAATCACGCCCGTAAGCACGTCCCCGCTCCCGCCTTTGGCTTGCCCGCTCGTGCCCGCCGTATTCACGTACACTTTCTCCCCTTGTGCAATCAGCGTAATGGCGTTTTTCAAAAGCACGGTTACGTCGTATTTTTTAGAAAAGGCAACGGGCGCGGACAAACCGCCGTCAAGAATTTTGCTCGGCTCGTCGCCACTCAAACGGGAAAATTCTTTGATATGTGGCGTGATAATCGCCGTACATTTTTTATTCGCAAACAAGCGGGCAAGGCTCGCTTGTTTATACTTTGCAAGCGCGTTTAACCCGTCCGCGTCCAAAACAAGTTTGCCCGTGTAATTTTGTAGTAAATACGTCGCGCCTTTCGCCGTTTCCCGCGTGCAACCCATTCCCGAACCGTACGCTACGACGTCGTAAGCAAGCAATTCTTCCAAACGCTCTTCGTCAAAATAATAATCTTCCCCTTTACAAATTTCCCGTAAGAGCGCTTCGGGGTATTTGCCGATATAATAGGGCAAAATTTCGGCGGGGGTAAACAGCGTCGTATATCCCGCGCCCGCGCGCAAACAACCGCCGACGGCAAGGAGCGACGCGCCCGTGTACGCTTTACAACCGGCTACGATAGCCACTTTGCCAAACGTGCCTTTATGCGAATGGCGTTTTCTTACGGGTAAAACGTTTCTCGCCCAGTCTTCGTCGAGAATTTGCGCGTATTTTTCCGTTTTAGGCAAGCAAATGCCGATATCTTCCCGCAAAACTTCGCCCGAATAATCAACGCCGTCCGATAAATACACACCCGCTTTTTTCTCGCCGATACAAAGCGTTTTATCCGCAATCACCCCTTTTAAAACTTCGCCGTTATCGCCGTTCACGCCCGACGGAATATCCGCAGACAGTACTTTCGCGCCCGCTTGTTTTAAGGCGTTTACGCCGTCCACCGCGCGCGCGTATTCGTCGGAAAGTTCGCCGTGAAAGCCCGTGCCGAGCAAACAATCCACGACGACGGCGTAGCCAAGCGTAGGCACTTCTTTTATAATTTTACCGCCGATTTGCAGGTATTTTTCCTTATTTATCGCGCAATCGGGGGAAGTACGCGTAGCAAAAAATACGACGTCCGCTTCCACGCCCCTTTCGCGTAAAACCCTTGCGCAAACGAACCCGTCGCCACCGTTGTTTCCGCCACCGCACACGCAAAGCACCCGTTCGCGAATACGTTTACCGCGTAAATCCAACAAAATTTCCGCTTCGCGGGCAAGCGCCACGCCCGCGCGCTCCATAAGCGTAAGCGACGGTACGCCTATTTCGTTTATCGTATATTCGTCCGCTTCGCGCATTTGCGCGTTCGTCAATAAGTATTCCATATTTTCTCCTTATTCCGCGTTCGTTTTTAAACGCACTTCCAAAGACGCAAACGTTTGCACGCCCTTTTCCGTTTGCACCGTGATACGCCCTTCGTTTGTAACCGAAAGCAAGGTGGCGGGCACGCTTTCTTCCCCGATTATCAGCGTAACTTTTTCCCCTATCCAGCCCAAATAGCTTTCGTATTTTTCGTGTAATTTTTCGTCTGCTAAAAAACGTAAAAAGCGTTTTTCCACCGCCGATACGGATACGCTTTTTCCAAGTTCTTTGCTTATCGTCGTCGCGATATTTTCAAGTTCTTGCGGTAAGTCGTTGCAAACGTTGACTCCCACGCCCACGACGGACGAAGAGATATTTTCCCCGCAAAGGGCGTTTTCAATTAAAATACCGCATATTTTTTTGCCGTTTACGTACACGTCGTTCGGCCATTTTATTTTGGGCGACAATCCAAACGACGACAA
This sequence comes from Candidatus Scatosoma sp., assembly GCA_045577595.1. Lineage (GTDB taxonomy): Bacteria > Bacillota > Clostridia > Christensenellales > Borkfalkiaceae > Scatosoma. The sequence goes on along the minus strand of JAZNIR010000126.1, from coordinate 7,620 downwards.
CGTTTCACACACCGCCACCGCCGTATTTTGCATGATTTTAAAGGCGTTTTTTGCCAAAAAACCGTCGTAAAACGTGAGCGCGGTAAAATAAAATCCACCTGCGTTGGAAGAAAAACTACGACCTTTCGTTCCCCTACCGCCCGTTTGCTTTTTGGCGATTACGTATAAATTTTTTCCGTCCGCCCGTTTTTCTTTCGCGTAATCGTTGGTGGATTGCAATTCGTTAAAACGCAGGATTGTATGCCCGTTTTTTATATTCATTCCGTACTTACCCCCTTCGTTTTACTCGTCGTCGCATTCGCCGTAGGCGGAAATCGCGCTTTTTGCCACGTCGTATTCAAAGCCTTTCCCCAGCAAATATCGGAAAGATTTGGCAAGCGTTTCCCTATCCGCGCATTTTCCCCGCATATATTTTTCCAAAATCCGTTTCGCCGTTTCGATTTGCGTATCTTCCTTTACGCCGTCAAACGCGTCTTCAATTTCCCGCTCGTCCACTCCTTTGGCTTTGAGTTCGAGTTTAATCAAGCGACTGCCCTTTTTCGTGGCGGTTTGTTCGACGTACGCTTTGGCGTAATCGCCGTCGTCGAGAAATTTATACCCCGTCATCTTTTCCACCACGTATTCGATAACGTCCGCAAGATACCCTTTCCCCGCCAAAAAATCCCGCACTTGTTTTTCCGTTTTCCGCGTAAGCGCGATAAAGGTGAGCGCCTTATCCAGCGCTACGTTTTTTTCGCTTTCCATTTGCAAGCGGGAAAGTTCGTTTACGTCGATTTTCCGTCCCGTTTTTAATTGGTGTTTTATTGCCGTTTCCAGCAAAAGCCCGCAATAAAATCTGCCGTCAATAAAAATATTACAGCGTTTTTTGTCTTTGATTTGCGGGGTTATCGCGGTAATTTCGGGCACTTTACAAAGCTCCTTTTTACTCTTTTCCTTATCATTATATCCCTTTTTTGAAAAAATGTCAAACGCGCCGTCCGCTTTCCCTTTAAAATTACAAAAAAAGGCAACCGAAAAAAAGAAAAAATCCTTGCAAGTTATTTACATTCTTAAAAAAATGTGCTACAATATATATGATGGTATATTACCGTCCCAAAATCAATTTTTTTACGTAGGAAGGAATACTATGAAATATCACACCGTTGACATTAAAGGCTTTGAGGCGCAACTGCCCGTTCTTCCGCTTCCTAGCGGGATTTCGATTGCATTTTTTAATTTGCACGGGGACAGCGCGCTTACCGAACACTGCGCGAAACAAATCGCGCCTATCGTAAAAGACTGCGACGTGCTTATCACCGCCGAATCGAAAGGTTTGCAACTTACCCACTGCGTAGCGCGGGAGCTTGGGCACAGATTTTACGCGGTGGCGAGAAAATCGAAAAAGCTGTATATGCAAGACGGCATCGAGCTTACGTACGAATCGTCGATTACGACGGGCGCTTCGCAAACCTTTTATCTTTCCGCGCACGACGCACAGCTGATTAAAGGCAAGAAAGTGGCAATCGTGGACGACGTCGTTTCTACGGGCGCTTCCTTGAAAGGCTTGGAACGGCTTGTGGAAAAGGCGGGCGGTATCGTTGCGAAAAAAGCGTTCGTGCTTGCCGAAGACAAAGCGGCGGAACGCAAAGACGTGGATTTCTTGGCAAGTATTCCCGTATTTTTCTAAAATTTTACTCTTTTTATCGTTAGGAGGTTTTTATTATGTCGAAACGCGAAATAGACGTTGAATACGAAGAACCCAAAGAAAAGGTCGTCGTAAAGAAAAAAGGCGGTTTTTGGGGCAAGTTTTTTGCTTGGTTTTTCGGGTTTTTATTCGGCATTATCGTTACCGTCGGCGGAATCGCCGGAACGGGCTGGTACATATATGCGAAAATGAAAATCGACAAAGGCGTCAACACTATCAACAAATTGACGGGCGCGAATATCAATTACAAAGAATATATCGACGGCACGTACGGGCAAAAAACGATTAAAGATTTGATGGGCGACGTGATTGACGCGACGAGCAAGGTGTCCGAAGGCAAAGGCACTTTGGGCGATTTAAACGCCATTTCCCCGCTCGTTACCACCCTTTTAGAAGGGGAAGACGGCGAAGGCGGTTTGATTGCCACCTTGAAAGAATACGGCATTGAAACGACGAAAGGAGAATTGATGACGAAAGTCATCATCAATAAATCGGGCGAAAAAGACCCTAGTACGTATTTGCTCGATTATCTCGTGGATAAGGCGAAAGATTTGCACGTAAGCGAACTTTTGGCTCTTTTAGATTACCCCACCAACGATTTGCTCGATTACGTGCTTTCTAACGGACCGAGCGGTTCTTTAACCGTCGGAACGCTTATAGACGGGGAAATCGGCGATTTTCTCGAAGATTACGAAATTGGACAAATGCTACTTAAAACGAGTTTCGTTATCCCCGACGATATGCAAGATTTCGTATATACCTTGCTCTTTGGCGAAGGGTATATCGTAGACGGAGAAGGCAACGTTACGGCGGGCGAAAATCCTTTGAAAGTGGGCGACGTAGACGAAGTGCTTACCCGCTTATACGACGTACCCCTTGACGCGTTGATGCCGATAGATTTGGACGATACGCTTATGTGTATTCTCGCTTACGGCGGAAAAGACCGTTTCGACGGTTCGTCGGGCGAAGTGGAAATGAAACAGCTTTATTACACGTACGACAGCGCAACAAACAAGCTTTTCGACGCGGACGGCAAAGACGTAACGGCAAGCGTTAAAACGAACGCCCTTCCTACGAGCGCTACTATCGAATTTATCGACGGCGAAAATACGGTTTCCTATTACTTAAAAGAAGATACGACGGACGGGAATATAACGACGCTCCTTGCGTATGCAGACAATACGTACGCAAACGCAGTGCTCTTTGAAAAAACGACGATTCAAGATTTGCTTGCGGGCAATTTAATGGATAACCTTTTCGATAAGTTGACGCTTGGCGACGTGATTGATATCGACGTAAGCAATCCCAACACGATGGATATTCTTATCAAGTTGAAAGATACCCCTATCAACAAGTTGAAAGACGAAATCGACACGCTTACGCTTGGCGACGTAATTGAAATCGACGGAGATTCCAACGCGATTTTGGTGCAATTAAAAGATACGCTTATTAAGGATTTGGAATCGTCGATTGACGATGCGATTAAAGACACCAAGCTTGGCGAAGTGATGGAAATCACCACTTCGTCCCCGCTCGTATTGCAAAATTTGGCAGATACGAAAATCGGCGATTTGAGTAGCGCGTTTAATACGTTGACGCTGGATAAAGTAATCGAAATCACCGAAAGTTCGCACGTCGTATTGCAAAAAATTAAAGAAAAAGGCATTAAGATTAGCGAGCTTGGCTCGCGTTTAGGCGAAGTGGTTGACGATATAACAATCGGAGAAATTATCGACGTTGGTAGCAACAAGATTTTAAACGCTATTAAAGATTTCTCCATTTCCGAATTACCCTCGAAAATCAATACGCTTAAAATCGGCGATATTATCGACGTGGGCGGTAATAAATTATTGCAAGCGATTGCAGGGTTCTCTATCGAAGAATTGCCCTCGAAAATCAATACGCTGACGATTGGCAGTATTATCGACGTGGGCGACAACAAATTATTGCAAGCCATTCAAGGGTTTACGATTGGTAATTTGTCCACGCAAATCAACACCCTTAAAATCCAAGACGTAATCGACGTGGGCGAGAATAAAATTCTCGGCGCTATCGGCGGATATACGCTGGAAGAATTGCCCGCCAATATTAACACGGCGATTAACGGTTTGCAGTTAAAAGACGTCGTTACGAATATTCCCGCCGATTCCATTTTATCCAATTTGGCGGATACGAAAATCGGCGATTTGCCTACCGCTATTAACAATTTAAAAATTATGGACGTTTTCGCCGACAAGATGAGCTATCTCGTATTCGAACACGACGACGTGCAAGAAAACGTAAAGGTTGACGAAACGACCACGTATGCAAAAGCGTTCGTTTCCCGTACGGGACATATTTATCAAGCGCTTACGGATAGCAACGGAAAATATTATTACGTAGACACGAACGGAACGACGGTTACGGAAGGCGCGTATATTGATAAGGTTGGACATTTGGTTGACGGCGAACACCGCGTACTTATCGGCACGTGGGGATACTTGCTCACCGACCACGACGGAAACGAAAACGGCTACACCGCTCCAAACGAATACACGATTACGAATATGGACGCGTTGATTGACAATATGACGTACAATATGGAAAGCGCGACGCTCAACGATATGTACGAAGACAAAGTGTTACACTTTGAAGATTTGTCTCTTTTAACGACGAAAGTGCATTATAAATTCCTTGAATACGAAGTGCCACATATTTATTATCAGGATAAAGACGGCAACTACACCAACGCGGACGGCGAAATCGTTTATACGTACTCGAAAGTAAACGGTGTAGACACGTACGTTTGCACCACCGATTCTTCGCTTGTATATACGAGAGAAACGCACAACGTCGGTGGCACGAACGTGGAATGTTTCTTTGATAAAAACGGCAATCCTTTGATTGAGTACGAGCGGGATGCCACCACTGGAACGGTTACTTCCTACACCATACTCGACTTACCGAATATGGAGCGTAAAGAATATTACGGCGAATTGACGATGACGGAAATGATTGACCATTTAACGATGATTATCCAAAACGTCCCCGAAAGCGCCAATCCTTAAATAAAAAAGGTTTTAACCCAAAGAGAGCGAAAAAAATCGCTCTCTTTTCCTTTTTTTATCCAAAAAAGCGCAAAAAACGTTTGAAAATTCATTGACTATTTTTTTTAAATGGGATATAATATATCTATATGGGCTTGCGAAAGCCTATTTACCTTGCGCGCGAAAACCGCGCGCCGAATAAGACCAGGAGGTGAAAAGCAATGGCTAAATACGAAATGCTCTATCTCATCAACAACGATTTGACGGATGAAGCAAAAGACGCCAAAGTTGCGAAGTTTGAAGACGTCGTGAAAGCGATGGGCGGTGCAATCGTTTCCACCGATAAGTGGGGAACGAAGAAAACGGCTTACCCTATCAACTTCAAAAACGAAGCGTACTACGTGCTTATGACGTTTGAAGCGGACGGCAAAGTTGTTGAAGAGCTGAAACGTGTTGCAGGCATCGACGCAGACGTTGTTAGACGTTTGATTACGAAGCTCAACTAAGATAAGAGGAAAAATTTATGAACAAAGTATTTTTAATTGGTAACTTAACGCGCGACCCTGAACTTACGGAAACTCCTTCGGGCGTTCCCGTATGCCATTTTGCGATTGCCGTATCGAGAAATTATTCTTCCCAAGACGGCGAACGTCAAACGGACTTCTTTAACTGTACCGCTTGGCGCGGTATGGCGGAAACGATTGCGCGTTACACGAAGAAGGGCAAAAAAGTTTCCGTTGTGGGTAGTATTCAAATGCGGAATTATGAAGACAATCAAGGCGTAAAACGTACCGCTGTGGACGTTATCGTACAAGATTGCGAATTCCTTTCGCCCAAAGACGACGAAGATTCTTTCGACAGCGTAAGCGACAGCCCCCGTCAATCCACGCAAAAGCGCAAACCCGTTTTGCAAGCAATGGATGACGACAACGACATTCCCTTTTAATGCAAGGGAGAAAAAATTATAAGGAGTAAACAATTATGGAAGAAAAAGCACCTGTAAAAAAGGCATTTAAAAAAGCGCCCCGTAAAAAGGTGTGCGCGTTCTGCCAAGAAAAGGTTGACGCTATTGATTACAAAGACGTAAACCGTTTAAAGAAATTTATCACGGAAGGCGGTAAAATCCTGCCCCGTAGAATGAGCGGTACTTGCGCGGCGCACCAAAGAATTCTTGCAACCGCTATCAAGCGCGCGAGAATTACGGCTCTTCTCCCTTTCAAAGGCGAGTAATTGAAAAACAAGCGTTAAAAAACCTTTCCGAATCTTCGGAAAGGTTTTTTTAATATTCTTTAAGCACCTTAAAAAGGTTTTTCGCCGTAAAGCGCTTCTACGTTGTCCGCGTATTTTTTCATACGTTCGCATTGTTTCAGTTCGATACTTTCGTCCATTTTTTCAATGCTCTTTCTTTGTTCGCGGGAAAGTTTCGTAGGCACTTCCACAAGCACGCGGATAATCAAGTTGCCCGTACCGCCACGCGCCGATTTAATCCCCTTGCCACGTATCGTAAACACTTGCCCGTTTTGCGTACCTTCGGGAACATTGAAATCGAACGTTTCGTCAATCGTCGGCACTTTCACCGTACCGCCAAGACAAGCAGTTTTAAAGGAAATCGGCAAATCCATTTTCAAATCAAACTGGTCGCGCACGAAAATTTTATGCGGTTCTACGCGGAATACGACGATTAAATCGCCCGCTTGCCCGCCGTAAGGCGCGGCTTGCCCCATACCCTTTTTCTTCATATAACTGTTCGTGTTAACGCCTGCGGGAATATCCAGCGTAACCGTCGTTTCTTTGCGTTGAAAGCCCTTGCCCTTACAATCGGGGCATTTTTCTTTGATGATTTTACCCAAACCGTTACAATCGGGGCACGCCATTTGGCGGATTGTTCTGCCGAACATCGTGTTTTGCACTTGTTGCACCACACCGCTACCTTGACATTTCGAGCAAGTAGAAAATTCCGTGCCGTTTTTCGCGCCGTTTCCGCGACAAGCGTTACACGGCTCGTTACGGGTGTACGTTAAATCCCGTTTACAACCTTTCGCGGCGTCCATAAAGGAAAGCGTCATTTGCTTTTGAATATCTTCGCCGATTTCCGAACGCGCCGTTCTCGCGCCACCGCCAAAGCCACCGAAACCACTGAAAATATCGCTGAAAATGTCGCCAAAACCGCTAAATCCACCACCGCCAAAGCCACCGAAACCGCCCATATTGCCGTCCGCCGTGCCGTACGTATCGTAATTTTTACGTTTCGTTTCGTCGGAAAGCACTTCGTGCGCTTCGTTGATTTCTTTAAATTTTTCCGCCGCTTCCGCGTTGCCTTGATTTCTGTCGGGGTGATATTTCATCGCCAACTTGCGATAAGCGGATTTTATTTCGTCGGGCGTCGCGTTTTTATCCACGCCCAAAATATCGTAATAGTTTTTCTTCTCTGCCATAGTTTATAACTCCGTTATACGGCATACGGGTTTGGCTTTCGCCAAACCCGATTATTCGATTGCCTTTTGATTATTGATGGAATTCGGTGTCGTCGCCTGCGTTGTCGCCCGCGTTCGGAGCGCCTTGCGCGCCACCCGCCGCTTGGTACATCTTCGCAAACACCGGTTGTACGTCTTGCATAAGCTTGTCGTACGCCGCTTTGATACGGTCGTCGTCTTCGCTTTGAAGTTCTTTCTTCGCGTCGTCGATTGCCGTTTGCAAGGTGTTTTTATCGTTTTCGTCCAGCTTGTCGCCCGCTTCTTTCATCGTTTGTTCCACCGAGAAAATCATACCGTCGAGCTTGTTCTTGTTTTCCACTTTTTCCTTTCTCGCCTTGTCTTCTTCCGCGAATTGTTCCGCTTCTTCTACAGCCTTCTCGATTTCTTCTTCGGAAAGGTTGGTGGACGACGTAATCGTGATGACCATCGATTTGCC
>JAZNIR010000125.1:0-12780 GCA_045577595.1 Candidatus Scatosoma sp. | reverse complement strand
GCTTCGGTAAGCTGTCCCCCTTCGTCGTAGCCCACGTATCCAGGAGGCGCGCCGATAAGGCGGGAAACGGCGTGCTTTTCCATATATTCGCTCATATCGACACGCACCATATTTTTCTCGTCGTCAAACAGCGCTTTGGCAAGCGTTTTGGCAAGTTCCGTTTTCCCAACCCCCGTCGGGCCGAGAAAGAGAAACGAACCTATCGGACGGTTGGGGTCGGCTACGCCCGCGCGGGAGCGTAAAATCGCGTCGGCAACGGCGGACACCGCTTCGTCTTGCCCTACCACCCGTTCGTGCAACGTTTCGTCCAAGCGCAACAGTTTTTCCCGTTCCCCTTCCATTAGTTTAGAAACGGGTATGCCCGTCCAGCGCGCCACGATACGCGCGATTTCTTCTTCCGTTACTTTATCTCGAAGTAGCGAATTTTCATCTCGCTTTATCCCTGCCCCCGCCGTTTCGCTTTCTTCTAATTGTTTTTTGAGTTCGGGGATTTTGCCGTACTGCAATTTCGACGCCGTTTCCAAATCGTATTCCCGTTGCGCCTTTTCCAAATCCGCGTTCGCTTTTTCCAGCTCTTCACGGAGCTTTTGTACTTTGCTGATAGCGTCTTTTTCGCTCGTCAACTTGGCTTTCATTTCGTCAAAGGTCGATTTCAGCTCGGCAAGTTCGCTTTCGATTTCCGCAAGGTGGGATTTCGACAAGCCGTCCGTTTCCTTTTGCAAGGCGTTGCGCTCGATTTCCAGTTGCATAATTTTACGGGAAATTTCGTCGAGTTCGGCGGGCAACGATTGCATTTCCGTCTTTATCATTGCGCACGCCTCGTCCACCAAGTCAATCGCTTTATCCGGCAAAAATCTGTCGGTGATATAACGGTTGGAAAGGGTTGCGGAAGCAATCAACGCGTTGTCTTGAATTTTTACGCCGTGATATACTTCGTAGCGTTCTTTCAAACCGCGCAAAATGGAAATTGTGTCTTCCACCGTCGGCTCGCCCACCAAAACGGGTTGAAAACGCCGTTCCAATGCGGGGTCTTTTTCGATATATTTTCTGTATTCGTCCAGCGTGGTTGCGCCGATACAGTGCAATTCCCCGCGCGCAAGCATCGGTTTTAACAAGTTACCCGCGTCCATCGCGCCGTCCGATTTCCCCGCGCCGACAATGGTGTGCAACTCGTCGATAAACAAGATAATCCCGCCGTCGCTTTTCTTCACTTCGGCAAGCACCGCTTTTAACCGTTCTTCAAATTCCCCGCGAAACTTCGCGCCCGCAATCAACGCGCCGATATCCAGCGAAAACACCTTTCGCCCCTTTAACGAATCGGGCACGTCCCCGCGCATAATGCGAATGGCAAGCCCTTCCGCAATCGCCGTTTTTCCCACGCCCGCTTCCCCGATTAACACGGGATTGTTTTTCGTTTTTCGCGACAAAATACGCACCACGTTACGGATTTCTTCGTCCCGTCCGATAACGGGGTCGATTTTTTGCGCCCGCGCTTTTTCCACCAATTCCGTACCGTACTTGTTTAATACGTCGTACGTATCTTCGGGATTTTCGCTCGTTACCCGTTGATTGCCACGCACGCTGGCAAGCGCTTGCATAAACGCGTTTTCTTCCACGCCGTACTTTTTAAATATTTCCGACAAAGCGCCGTCCGCTTGGGTGAGCAAACCGTAAAAAAGATGCTCCACCGACAAGTACGCGTCCGACATTTTTTGCGCTTGTTTTTCGCCCGCTTCGATTGCGCGGGCAAGCGACGCGGAAATATACTGTTCTCCGCCTTGTACTTTGGGCAATTTTTCGATTTTCGACAGCGTTTCCCCCTTCATTGCGGAAACGTCCTTTTGCATTTTCGTCAACAGCGAAACAATCAATCCGTCCCCTTTTTCCAACAGCGCGCATAAAAGGTGCGCTTGCGTGATTTCTTGATTGCCGTATTCCCGCGCCAAAGCGCTTGCGCTTTGCAACGCGTTCGTCGTGTTTTGGGTAAATTTTCTCGTATCCATAATAAAAATCCTCCCTTCGTTTACGTTCGTTATATTTTTAAACGTAAGGGAGAATTTTTAAACGGTGTTTTTTAACTTTTCGTAAAATATTTATATCTCAATTCCAAATAGCCAATTTGGCTCGACGCCGAATTTCTCGTATAAAGCCTTAATACTGTCGTAATTCGGTTTTTTCTTCCCCAATAACCATTGGCTAACGGTGGTTTGATTTACCCCAAGCGTATTGGCAAGCTTTTGTTGGCTTAAACCGTTATCTTCCATAATTTGTTTGATGATTTCTACGTATGCCATAAAAAAATTATAGTTTATTTTAGGTCAAAAGTCTTGACATAGGTCAAAAGACCTGATATAATAATGATAGAATGAAACAAAAGAGGAAAGATTATTTATGGAAAACAAAGAAAGCTATTTAAAGTACCAAGAACAATTCAAGCGTATCAATTTATTCGCGCTGATTGCGCACAGCGTTTCTATTTTGCTGGTGTTAACCGTTATATTTTTACCGCTTTTTAAATGCAAATACGAAATACTCGGCATAGAATTTTCCAAAGACGTGTCTATTTTTAACGAAATTTGTGAAAATTTTAAAGCTTTTTCTTCCAATGAAGACGGGGCAATGTTCATGGGTATTTACCTTCTTATATTTCCCGCGTTAACCGCGATTACGGGCGGTTGTTTGGTTTTTGTTTTAGGAAAACAATTATATGCTTGCGTGCAAAATTTAAGCAACGTCGAACAAATGTGTATGTTGGAATACGTCGCAATCAAAAAGAGCGGGGACACGAAAAAAGAAAAGAACTTTTTCAAAAATCAAAACATTTATTCCTTTTTGTTCTGTGCCCTTTTCACAGTGGTTTTCGCCACAATAGACGGGGAAATCTTTTCTTCCAATTTTAGTTTATTGGCAAACGTAAGCGGTTTATCTGGTACGGTTATTTTAGCGATTATCGAATTGGTGGCACTTATCGTCGTAAATTATAAAAAAAAGAAAGAGAAAAAAGAAGTGCTTGTGGCGATTACCAAAGAAGAATTCGAACAAAAACAAGTGGAAAATAAAGAGCCTGTACAAACTACAAGCTCACAACAAAATTCCAATTAAATTCCTTAAAAAAACTAACCCGCGTAGCAATCAACGCTACGCGAGATTTTTTTATTCGCTGATATATTGATGACGGGAATTATACACGTCAATTTTTTCGTTGAGAATTTTTAAAGCGTCTTCCACCGTCGTTACGCCGTACACTTTATCGTCGGGCATATCGGGATAACGCACCGTATCGTCTATTCGCGTACCCGCCAACTTTTCGCTCCAACCGCCCGTGTTTTCAAAGGCGATAATCAAACGGTTGAACGTCCACGCAAACGAATATTCGCAAAGCGTACCCGCTCCCCCGCCAATCCCAATCACGGCGTAAGCGTTTGCCACCATCGCGTTACGCATCACGTCCAATCCCGTAGGAATAACGACGTCCGCGTGTTCGTTTGCCGTTTCCGTGTTGAACGACGGAACGAGCGCAATCGTGTCCCCTTCCTTGTAATGCTTGGACGAACGCGCCCCCGCCATCACCGCTTCCATCACCCCGCGAAGTCCGCCCGACTGCACGCGGTAGCCGTTGTCGATAAGCGCTTTGCCAAGCTCGAACGCCATTTTATAACGGATTCCGTCCTTTTCTATGCTCCTATTGCCGATAACGGAAATGATTTTCCGTCTGCCAACGTTTTTATCTTTCATCTGTTTTGCTCCTTATTCTTGTTTATTATATCAATATACGTTTAGCGGATAAAATTCGTGCGGATTTTCGTTTCTTTCAAGGGCTCGATTCCCTTTTCTTTGCCGAGCGCAAGGCATTGTAAAATCCACGCCATATTATTCCCTAAAAGGCGCATCGTTTGCAAACCTTCTTCGTCTTTTAAAACGTCCGCGCCCGTGTCGTTTGCGCCGTGTACGCCGTTCCAATAGTTTGCGGAAACGATAGGCATATTATTTATCGTAAAATACCGATTCATCACGTCGAACGTCGCCACCGTGCCCGCCCGTCTTGCGCTGGCTACGCCACACGCCGGTTTGTAGGCAAGGTGTTTGCCGTTGCTGTAAAAAAGTCGGTCCATAAACGCTTTCATATTCCCCGCCATCGACGCGTAATACACGGGCGAGCCGAACACGAATCCGTCCGCCGTTTTCGCCTTTTCCGCAAATTCGTTGACGACGTCGTTTTGAACGCATTTGCCGATTTTTCCGCAAGCTCCGCAACCCAAACAACCGCCTATCGGTTTTTTACCGATATGGAAAATTTCCGTTTCTACGCCTTGCGCGTTTAACGATTTTTCTACTTCGCAAAGCGCCGTGTACGTACAGCCTTTTTCGTGCGGACTGCCGTTGACAAGTATTACTTTCATATATTTCTCTCCTTTTTTTATAAAAGTTTTATTTTTTGGTTTTCAGCGCGAGCGAGAAAAGCAGAGCGTATGCGCGAAGTAGTGCGACGTTTATCAAATCAGGATAATAAGCGCAAACACTGTTTGAATGCGGTGGGCAAGGATATACTCTCTTCCAACTCACCCAGCGAATAGGTGTCAAACGGCGCAAATTCCGCTTTTATCCATACGCAAGTGATATTCCACCGAATATGCGTGAAAATATGCGTAAAATTCCCCCGTTTTACTTCGGTGAACTCGTACATACCCCACCCGTTTAAAATTTCTTCCGCGCTTTCCCCAAAGTTTGCCACGAACGACGGAAATTCGTTCATTCCCTTTAATACACCGCTTTCCCGACGGCGGATACAAAATCCTTCCCGCGTTTGAATCAGGAAAACGTATATATCTTCCACCCGTTTAGGCTTTTTAGGCGGTAGTACGGGGAAATGCTTTTGCGCGTTTTCTTTTTCCGCTTGACACACCCCGCGCATAGGGCAATTTTCACAAGCGGGGTTTTGCGGTTTGCAAACGAGCGCGCCGAGTTCGAACAAACTTTGCGTAAACGCCGAACAGTCTTCCCCTTCGGGGGGATAAATTTCTTTGAGCGCGCTTTCTAAATATTTGCGGTATTTCGTGTCGGATATAGGCGTAGGATTGGCTGTCAAACGGGACACGACGCGAAGTACGTTGCCGTCGACGGCAGGTTCGCGCTTGCCAAAAGCAATCGACGCTATCGCTCCCGCCGTATAACTGCCCACCCCCGAAAGAGTTTTTAAGCGTTCTACGTCGTCGGGAAATACGCCGTCGTATTCGTTTACCAACGTTTTCGCAAGTTTTTGTAAATTCCGCGCGCGGGAATAATACCCCAACCCTTCCCACAGTTTTAACAGTTTTTCTTCTTCGCACGTCGCCAAATCTTCCACTGTCGGCAACGCGGATATAAAGCGGGCGTAATATTCTTTCACCGCTTCCACCCGCGTTTGTTGGAGCATAATTTCCGAAACGCACACGTGATAGGGCGTGGGGTTTTCCCGCCACGCAAGCTTTCTTTTGTGGATTTTATACCACGCCAACAAGCGGGCGGGCAAGCTTTTTAAAATTTCGTATTCTTGGTTTTTTTTCATATGTAACCGTTAAAGAATTTGCCCGTTTTGTCCGCGCACGGCGTTTAGCGCAAGCACCGTTTCCATCACCGATTGCGCGCAGGGATATTCCATAGCGATTGGCAACGACAACGTGGAATCTTCCCCCACGTACGTTACGTCCGCCTTGCCTTCTTCGCGGGTGGTGATAAGGCAATTCCCTACGCCCACGAACGCGCCTGGATAACCGCTGAAAATGCTTTTCATAAGCTCCGCGCCCGTGATAAATTCGACGTTTTTATTTCTCGCCACCTTTTCGAAAAAGGTGAAATATTCTTCCAAATCACTGTTTTGATTGCACCCGTCGAGTTCTTCAATGCCGTCGATAACGAGATAGAGCTTGGGATACCCTTTCCCGCCGAGCGCGTACATAGCCAAAAGTTCGCCCACCGTTTGCAACGCGCTTTGTAAATCTTCTTTGTTTCTAACGAAAGGAACGGTTACGTCCGCGCCCGTAAGGCGCAACAGTTCGCCGTAATCAAGGCGGGGAGAAAGGATTAGAAAGTTCGCTTCCGAAGAATCGTATAAACGGGAAAGCGTGAGCAGTAACCGTTTGATAAATTCCGTTTTGCGCGCGCCCGTTACGCAAGTGTGGCGCATCGTAAACGGTTGTTTTTCCGTTTGAGAAAACACGATATTTCCGCCCGCGTCTACGCCAAGCGGTGTTTTTTCACGCAACGAAACCGCGTCGTCCGTTTTGCTTTCTTCCATCAATTTCGTAATAAATTCTTGCGCGTACATACCCCTTTCTTCCTTTGCTTTTTACGTATTTTTTCCATTATACTATGATTTATCCAAAAAGTCAAGTGTCGCTTGTAAAATAAACGTCCGCAAAGCGGAAAATCGCTTTACGGACGAATTTTTTATCGTTACGCACATTTCGTAAAATAGCTTGCTTGATTATAATGCACTTCCACGTCTCTCGTCGTCCCGTTGCGCTCTACGCGAACGACCACCGTATCGCCGTAGCGTACTTGGAGCAACCAATCGCTGATTTGGAAATCCCGCCAAACGTAGAAAAATTCCCCGACTTCCGACGAACCGTCTTTCTTTAACGCCAAACCCTTAATTACGTCGTTTTTCTGCAACTTCCCGCTCGCCGCGTATCCGCTGGACACCGAATCCACCGTAATTTCTTGAAGAATGCATAATTTTCCGTCCACGTACCCCGCTTTGGACGAAGTGATAAAGGTGATAATCCCGAGTTTTGCCACCGTCGCCCCTTTCACGCCGAGTGCGTCCGCGCTGTCGTAAATATTACGCAATAAGTTTTTCACCATAGAAATAGGCAACGCATACCCCATATTATCCACGTCTTCTTCTATGCTTTTTGCGTTGACGATACCAACTAGTTCACCGTCGCCGTTATACAAACCGCCACCCGAATTTCCGCTGTTAATCGCGGCGGAAGTACGCATAACGCGCACGTTAAACGTACCCGTCGCGCCGTCTAAACGCTTTAAACTAATCGTTTCGGAATCTTTGGAAACAATCCCGTCGGTAACCGAAATTCCTTCCCCTTGCGGATTGCCGACGGCAAACACCTTTTCGCCGAGCTCCACCGTATCCGAATTGCCAAGCGTCGCTTTTTCCGCTACGCTGTTTTTCAAATAGTCGCTGTTTTCAATTTTCAAAAGCGCGATATCGTAATCCATCGCACCGCCCACGTACGTTACCTTAATGCCGTCGTATAAATCGGTCATTTCCGCGCCTAAGTCCAAATACCCGTCGCCGTCGCTATCCCCTTTCGTAAATCCTACGCGCGCGCCGTATAAATATACGTACGCGTCCGACGAAATGCCGTTTACATTGTCCGTTTTTTCGCTCGTTTCGTAAACGACGTGATAGTTGGTTACGATATACGCGTCGCCGTTTTCTTTATCCAAATCGACAATCACACCCGCGCCCGCGCTTGCCGAAACTTTCGTTTTTAAAACGTTTTCTTTCTTTTTAAACCCGCATACGATACTCACCGTCGACGCTATGTTTTTGGCAATCGTCGTCGTGTCGTTTTCCGCGTTGACTTGCACTTTCAACGACGCAAGATATTCTTGGTAACTGCCTGTGAAAACGCCGTTATTAACCACTTCCGTATATAAATCCCTAACGGTTAAATCTTTGCCGTCTTTGCCGTCTGCACCGCGAACGGACGCCACCGTTTCACACCCCGCAAGCGTTGCGCCCGCGCCAAGCGTGAAAAACGCGCATAAAACGGCTAAACTTTTCTTCCATTTTCCTTTCACTTCGTTCCCTCCGAAAGAATTTCTTATATAATATAGACTGTTTTTTTCCTTTTTGGTTGGTTTTTTCATTATACCCGTTTTTCAAGTGTAAACGGTTTTGATTTTTTGAAAAACCCGTGATATTTTCAAAACATTTCCAATTCGTCCAGCGTGCATTGAAAAGACGGGATAAAGTTTTCGAAAAAGTATTCTATTTCGGGCATATTTCTCGATTTCAAATCTTCTTCTATGCTCTTTTTCGCCTTTAAAAATTCGTTATTGCCAAAACGGAGCTCTTCTAAACATTTGATATACGCCGAAAGTCTATCCGCCACCTTTACGAATTTATATTCCAAACTGTTTTCGTCCGCTAAAACGTAAGGGGAAAGGGCGGGTTTTAACTCGCTCGGGAGCGTCCCCACCATCTTTTCGCAAGCGGTACGTTCGATTTCTTTATACGCCCCTTGTATGCTACGGTTGTAATATTTTATCGGCGTGGGCAAATCCCCCGTCATCACTTCGCTCGTTTCGTGATAGACGGCGTAGAGCACCGTTTTCAAAACGTCCGCTTTCCCGCCGAACACTTCGTTGTGTATGCTAACGAGCGCGTGCGCAAGCAGGGTAACGCTTTGGGAATGTTCCATAATGTTTTCTTCCCGCGCCGAACGCATCAGTTGCCAGCGTTTGATATATTTCATTCTGTCCATATACGCGTAAAAATCGTATCGCATAATTTATCCGCCTTTTTTAAATTATTTATTTTTATTTGCTTGACAAACGTTTTCTTTTATTCTATAATACTTTTACAAAATTTAATTATTCTGTCGTGGGTGCCCTTAAAAAGGCTGAGATTACACCATTGGAATCGGCAAGGTAATACTTGAGCGAGAGACTACAACCGTTTTTCTTCCCGTATCCGTTTTTTACGGTGCGGAAAACCGAAAGAACGTTTTTCCCACGAATGATTTTCGTGGGTTTTTCTTTTGGAAAAGCGCGCAAACGGCAGAGAAGGAGTGTTTTATGTATCTTTATTCCCTTATGGCTTCGTACGCCGTCGACGCGTTCGAGCCTATCGCAACTTGGCTTACCGTCGCGGTGATTGCCACTTTGCTTGTCGTTGGCGTCGTGCTCTTTTTCGTTAAGCGCACCGTCGTAGGCAAATACGCAAAATTCGCGCTTTTCGGGGCGTTCGCTTATTTGCTGGTAATCGCCATACTCTTTATCGCGTTGGATTTTGCCAAACATTACAGCGATTCGTACGCGGAAGAAAATTGGCTGGATAAGCAAACGGTGATACGCTTTATGTTGACGCCGTTGCTCGTTTTAGCCGTCGTTACGCTTTTGTCGCTGGTTACGTACGCGTTGATTGCGAATAAAAAGCCGAGCGCAAAAAAGCTTGTCGGGCGTATATGTTTCGCCGTATGTTTCGTCACGCTTATCGCTTCGCTTATTTGCCTTTCCGCCTATTACGAAAAGAAAATTTCCAACGACGGATATTATAATTCGGACGTGGCAAGCGTAAAACAAATCGCCCTTTACGTCGCTTCTATGATAACGGTGGCAATTATCGTCGGGCTTGCTTTCTTCGACAAAGAAAAACTCGTTTTTAACGCCCGTTCGCTCGCGTATGCGGGAATTTGCGTGTCTATGAGCTTTGCCCTTTCGTACGTCAAGCTTTTTAGTATGCCACAAGGCGGTTCGATTACGCTCGTCAGCCTTTTGCCGTTAATGTTGTTTGCTTACGCATTCGGCGCAAAAAAAGGCGTATTCGTGGGATTCGTTTACGGCGTATTGCAAGCGGTACAAACCCCTTGGCTGATTCACCCCGCGCAATTTTTGTTGGATTATCCAATTGCCTTTTCGGCAATCGGACTTGCGGGACTGTTTAAAAACGTAAAAGCGTTTGAAAAATTGCCCCAATTACAATTTACGCTCGGCGCGTGCGTAGCGGGTACGCTCCGTTTTGCTTGCCACGTACTTTCAGGCGTGTTCGCATTTGAAGTGTCCGCCGTCGAAGTGGGCAAAAACGTTTGGCTGTACAGCGTTGTTTATAACTCGTTCGTGTTTATCGACGTTTTACTCGTCGTAATCGCGGGAGCGTTCGTGCTTTCGTCGAAAAATTTCCAAAAAGCATTGCCACGCGCGGAAGATAAAAAAGCGGACGACGTAAAAAACGCTTAATACACGGCAATTTCGTCAAAAATATTTTTATCGACGATAAGCTTTTGATTTTCTAAATCTACGCGTTTTACAACGCCTTTCACTGCGGGGAAAAGAATTCTTTTTCCCGCTTTTTCTATCGTGTAAACGTCGGACGCGAAATGCGAAATATCCACCACTTTCCCAAGCGTTTCCCCTTCCTGCGTTTCACAAGAAAGCCCGATAATATCCACGACGTAATATTGCCCTTCTTCCAGCTGAGGTCCGTCTTCCCGTTCTCCTTCCAGCTTTTTACCGCGCATAAGCTCGGCGGCGTTTCTGTCGGGTATGCCACGAAGTCCTACGTACGCCGCGCCGTCGTTGCCGACGCGGAAAGAAAGAATTTTATACGCTACGCCGTCGATATACACCGTTTTAAACGCTTTCACGTCTTCGGGATAATCGGTGAACGTTTTAATTTTCAATTCCCCGCGTATGCCTTGCGGTTTTAATACTTCGCCTATAATCAATCTTTCCATAAATAGCTCCTTTTGTGTCCGTTAGGGGAAACGACGACTTGTTTTTAGAAACAAGCAAGTCGAGGCGCGGTGAGGGCGCATACCGAAGTATGAATCCAAGCCGCAACGAAGAGATGCGACGCTTATAAAAGCAAGGCTACGAAATGCCAAAAAAAGGCTTCCTTTTCCCTGAAAGCCTTTTTAAGTAGCCGTCTTTTTCCGTTATTCGACGTCGCAATCGACTGCGTTTCCGCCACGTTCGCGGATTTCCACCACGTAACGTTTGCTGTTTGCGGGCGTAGCCGAACGGACGATGGTACGCATCGCCTTTGCAATTTTGCCTTGCTTGCCGATAACTTTGCCCATATCCGACGGGGATAAGACGACGGTAACTTCGATTACGCGGTCTTTTTCTTGCACTTCGTATTCGACGTTTTCCTTGTCTTCGGCAAATTGTTCGACAATGTATTTAATCAAATCCAACATACTCTTTTCTCCCTACGGCGGTTACGCGCGCCGTGCCCGTTAAAAAGCCCGATTAGTCAGCTTTTTTCTTGCCTTTCGTTTTGGACGGGCTGAGTTTTTCGCTCTTTTCCAAAGCGCCCGCTTTTACGAGAAGGTTTTTCACCGTTTCGGTGGGTTGAACGCCTTTTGCAATCCAAGCTTTCGCTGCTTCTACGTTTACCGTCAATTCAACGGGGTCGCAAGTAGGTCTGTAATGACCAACGCATTCGATATACTCGCCGGTTGCAGCCTTTCTGCTGTCTACGACAACTACACGGTAGATAGGGTTCTTTTTGTCGCCCATTCTCATAAGTCTCATTTTTACCATAATTTTATACCTCCAAAGTATCTTAAAAAATTTTTTCTTATTTTTGCTCGGTTTGCGCCGAGTTTTTTACCTTTTAAAAGGGCAATCTGAATTTGCCTTTCCCGCCTTTAAGCTGTTTCATCAGTTGTTTCGTTTGGTCGAACTGTTTCAACAGTTGATTGACGTCTTGTACGCTCGTACCCGAACCGCTTGCAATCCGACGCTTTCTCTTGCTGTCGATAATCGCGGGATTATCCCGTTCTTGTTTCGTCATAGAAAGAATTATCGCTTTCGTGCGTTCAATCCGCTTTTCGTCTACGTCCGCCTCGCTTACTTTCAGCTTGCTTGCACCGGGCAACATAGAAAGCATTGCGCCCGCGCCACCCATTTTTTTCATCATAGAAAATTGTTCTAAATAATCGGTGAGCGTAAACGAATTGGCAAGCATTTTTTGTTGCATCTTCTTCGCGTCTTCTTCCGTTATCGCTTGTTGCGCTTTTTCTATCAACGAAAGCACGTCGCCCATTCCCAAAATTCTCGACGCCATTCTATCGGGGTGGAACGGTTCTAAATCGGTAAGCTTTTCCCCAACGCCGATAAATTTAATCGGCTTGCCCGTAACCGCGCGAATGGAAAGGCAAGCGCCACCGCGCGTATCCCCGTCTAACTTCGTTAAAATTACGCCCGTTATATCCAAACGTTGATTAAACGTATCCGCTACGTTCACCGCTTCTTGCCCCGTCATTGCGTCGACGACGAGCAACGTTTCGGTTACTTCCACTTGCTTTTTGATATCTTCCAGCTCTTTCATCAACGTTTCGTCGATTTGCAACCGACCTGCCGTATCCAAAATCACCGTATCGTAATTTAACGAACGCGCGTATTCTATCGCTTGTTTCGCCGTTTTTACGGGGCTTTGCGTGCCCTTTTCAAACACTTCCGTTTGCGCGTTTTTGCCCACTACTTTCAGCTGTGTGATTGCTGCGGGACGGTAAATATCGCCCGCCACCAACAACGGCTTTTTGCCTTGTTTTTTCAGTTGCAGAGCAAGCTTTCCGCAAAGGGTGGTTTTCCCCGCGCCTTGCAAACCGCACATCATAATCACGGTGGGAAGTTTAGGCGCTACTTCGATTTTCGAATTTTTCGCGCCCATCAACTCAATCAGTTCTTCATTGACGATTTTAATGACTTGTTGCGCGGGATTGAGCGACGATAAAATTTGTTGCCCAACCGCCTTTTCCGAAACTTCCGCGATAAACTGCTTGGCAACCTTTAAATTGACGTCCGCTTCCAAAAGCGCAACGCGTACTTCACGCATTGCCGTGCGAATTTCAAGCTCCGTCAGTTTTCCCCTTTTGGTGAGCTTGGAAAATATATGATTTAATCTTTCCGATAACGAACCGAATAAAGCCATTTGTTCCCCTTTTATTCCGTTTCTATAATTTCCGCGCCAAATTCCTCGTGCACCGCATCAAGTTCTTTTTTCAACGCCTGCGTATCGGGAGAATTATGCGCTTTTATGAACCG
>JAZNIR010000124.1:0-2196 GCA_045577595.1 Candidatus Scatosoma sp. | reverse complement strand
TATAATCCACGTTTTCCGCAACGGGAATGGCCGCAACGGCGTCAAGCACTTGTTTCGTATGTAAAGAAACGTTTTCTTCGTACGTCGCAATCCCTTGCGCTACTTTTTCGTCCAAAGCCGTAAGCGTCGCGTCGATTTGTTCGAGCATAGCGAGCTTCGCTTGCATATCGTCGAGTTTCGCCACCACTTCGCCTTCGATAAGCGTCGTCAAACCTTCGTAAATCGCTTGTTGTTGTACGTAGCCGTATTTTACTTCGTTTACCGCGCTTTGCAACGACGGCACGATTTCTTGCAATTTTTCCGCCACCGTATCGGCAACCGACACAGTTGCTCCGTCCAATTTTTCTACGATTTCTTTCGCGGCATTTTCAACTTGCGTGGATAAATCGTCGTAAATCGTTTGACTTTGTTTGTAGCCGTAACGGATTTCTTGGGAAACGGCACGAGAAGATTGTTCTCTGTCCGATTTGATTGCTTGATAAAGCGAGCCCGTTTGTACGGACGCATATTTCATTTCCTTTAAAAGTTCCGCTTTTATCTTTTGCAAATCATAAGAAAGCCAACTGTACAATGCATCAATTTTCGACGTTTCGATTTGTTTTTTATCCACCATTTTTACACCTCTGTTTGGTTTATTTGCCTATGGCAAGCTTTTTATTTTATCGACGTTTTTTCGCAGAAACATTCCTTTTTGCCCGCTTTTTTTACAAAAATGCGGAAAGTTACATTTCTACTGCTATCATTATACCATATCCTACGCCGTTCGGTCAAGAGTTTTACCTAAAAAAATCTCCCTCAAATGGAAATTTTTTACCGTTTGAGAGAGTTTTTTGCCTTTTCAACGCATACACGGTAGGCTGTTTTCGTTTTTCCCACTTTGCGCGCCGTTAATCGTTATTTGTTTTTCTTTTTTTCCACCGTGCGTTGTATAAGTTTTACCATTTCCACTACGGGTACGATACACGCGCCGAGCAACACGGCAAACGCGTATTCTTTAAACGAAACACTGGTAAAGCCGAACGCGCTTGCAAGGAAAGGAATTTCGCATACGAGCGTCGTCGCCAAAAGCGAACCGAGCGCGGCAAGCCACAACGCGCCGTTTTGTTTCTTCAACGTAAACAGGCTTTTCCGTTGCGAACGCATATTCAAACTGTGGAAAATTTCCGCCATCGACATCGTTAAACACGCCATCGTCGTTCCGTGCGAACTGTTGGTAATCGTCCAATTTCCCGTTTCCAAATAATGTCCAAGGAAGAAGGAAAAAAGCGTTAATCCCGCCACGACCAAACCTTGATAGAGTAAATCTACGCCCATACCGCCCGCAAACACGCCTTCGCGCGCGTTTCTGGGCTTTCGTTTCATTACGTCCGGTTCTGCCTTTTCCATCCCAAGCGCAAGCGCGGGGAAAGTATCCGTAACGAGATTTATCCACAATAAATGCACCGGTTGCAAAATGGCAAATCCCATCATCGTCGCAACGAAAATCGCAAGCACTTCGCTCATATTCGACGCAAGCAAAAACTGTATTGCTTTGCGGATATTGTCGTAAATTCTACGCCCTTCTTCCACCGCGCCGACTATCGTTGCGAAATTATCGTCCGTAAGCACCATATCCGCTACGTTTTTCGTTACGTCCGTACCCGTAATGCCCATTCCTACGCCGATATCCGCCGACTTGATAGACGGCGCGTCGTTTACGCCGTCCCCCGTCATTGCCGTAACTTTTCCAAGCGTTTTCCAAGCGTTGACGATACGCGTTTTATGTTCGGGTTGCACGCGGGCGTACACGCTGATACTTTCAAACTCTTTCATAAACGTTTCGTCGTCCATTTCGTCGAGTTGTGCGCCCGAAATCGCGCGATAACCGTCCGAAAGAATACCCAATTCTTTGGCAATCGCAACCGCCGTGTCGATATGGTCGCCCGTAATCATAATCGGGCGTATGCCCGCGCCACGACATTGTACGATAGCGTCTTTTACTTCGGGGCGTACGGGGTCTATCATACCGCAAAGCCCCGTAAAGCAAAGCCCTATTTCCATTTCGTCCGATTCGTAAACCGTAGGCAACGTATCAAGCGCTTTTTCCGCGCACGCAAGCACGCGCAACGCGTTATCCGCCATTTCTTTGTATGCGCCAAGTATTTTTTGACGGTATTCGTCCGTCATAGGCAATACTTTGCCGTCTTGCAAATAATG
>JAZNIR010000123.1:0-12398 GCA_045577595.1 Candidatus Scatosoma sp. | reverse complement strand
CTGTTCTCATTCCGAACACAGAAGTTAAGCTCTTTTACGCCGAAAGTACTTGCAAGGTATTGCTGGGAGGATAGGTAATTGCCGCTTTTCAAGAAAACACCCCACTTATTCATTTCGAATAAGTGGGTGGTTTCTTTTTTTTGCGCGATTTTTGTTTATTTTGGCAAAATATACAATGAAATCGGCTGGTTTTTAACAAAAAAAGCATTGACAATTCTTTTTGGGGTATGATATAATAAATATAATATAAAAGGGCTAGCCCTTTATACCGTTTAAAAACGGTATAAAAAATACTTATAAGATAAAGGTGAAAAAATGAAGAGATTTCTTTTGTTGATTATGAGCGCAATTTTGGCGTGTATGGCGTTTATCGGTTGTAATAAAGGGGAAGACCCCACAGTAGGGTATGTGCCCAAAAAATATAATATTAAATATAAAGCGGTGGATGAAAATGGGAATATTATTGATATTCTCGAACTTATGAGAGTCAACGGCGGGGATTATCCTGAAAAGTATACCGAAAAAGAGGGTGCGGAGATTAGCGGCTTCGTAACGTGAGAAAAGACGCGGAAACCGTTTATATTTTTGAGGGCTGGTATTACGACCAAGCTATGAACAATATCGTAACGAATAACACCATTTCCAAGTCAAAAACGGGAGATTTAACTTTGTATGCCAAGATTTCCGAACAGGAACAAGCAAAAGGCGTTATTTCTAGCATTAGCTATAAATGGAACGATTTCGGTACGGTAAAAGACGGGATTTCGTCTATGCCTTCGGCGATGGTGGAGGGAATTGAATTTCTTTACGAATATGAAGAAGGCGTAGGGACGGAGCTTCCCCGTTTAAAAACATGGAAAGAAAATATATTTACAACGTACAAATTTACGGGATGGTATTACGACGCGAATTTCAAAAACAAAGTAGAAGGGAACGTCATTCCAACGACGAAAACTGGAAAACTCGAATTGTATGCGAGTATCGAAATCTGGGTGGGGGTGCCAATTAAAAAATAGAGAAAAAAAGCGTGTTGGATAAACGCGCTTTTCTTTTAAATCGTTAAAAAAGCAATCAATCGCACAATATAAGAAAAAAGGAAAGAATGTATGACGGATTGTATTATTATAGGCAGTGGCTTGGCGGGGATTTCCGCCGCGCTTACTTTGCAGGCAAACGGGAAAAGTTTTCAAATTTTCGGCAATAAAAATTTAAGTGATAAAATACTTCGCGCCGAAAAAATTCATAATTATCCCGCGTTGGCGGACGTGAGCGGGGAAGAATTTTGCCACGCTTTAAAGAATCAACTTGAAAAAGCGGAGATTTCCGTAACAGAAGAAAAAGTTTCGGGGATATACCCCTTGAGCGGGAAATTCGGCGTCGCTACGTATGCGGGCGGATATTACGAGAGCAAGACGGTGCTTTTAGCGGTTGGCGTAGAAGCAATCAAGCCGATTGTAGGAGAAATCGAATTTTTAGGACGGGGTGTAAGTTATTGCGCAACGTGCGACGGCGCGCTTTATAAGGGCAAAAAAATCGCCGTTTTATGCACGTCTAAAAGTATGGAGCACGAAGCTTCGTATCTTGCGGATTTGGCGGAAAAAGTGTATTTAATCGCGATGTATAAAGACGTATCTATCCAAAAGGAAAACGTTACGGTGATAAGAAGATTGCCCGAAAAAATCGTTGGGGATAAGCGAGTGCGCAGTTTGTTGTTTTCCGTACCGCCTACGACGGAACTTTCCAAAGACTTGTCCATCGACGGCGTGTTCGTGTTACGGGAGAGCGCCTCGCCCGTCGTTTTACTTGGCGGGCTTGCAACGGAAAACGGGCACGTGGTTGTGGATAGAAAAATGCGAACGAATATCGACGGTTGTTTTGCTGCGGGAGATTGCACGGGCAAGCCTTATCAATACCTCAAACCGGCGCGAGATGGAAATATTGCGGCGCATACGATAACGGCGTATTTAAGCGACCAAAACAAGGGATAAATAAGTTTGAGAAAAAGGCAAAAGACGGGGGTATGTACGCGTTGAACGTTGAAAAATCGAAAAACAACGAGCGGGTGATTTTATATTCCGATTTGAATAACTTTTTTGCGTCGGTGGAAATTTTATTGCATCCCGCTTACGCGGGGAAGCCTTTGATTGTGTGTGGCGACCCGAAAACGCGACACGGCGTTGTGCTTGCAAAAAATCAAGAAGCGAAAAAGTACGGCATTAAAACGGCGGAAACGGTGTATTCTGCTTTGAAAAAATGCCCCGATTTACAGCTTGCGCCGTCGCATTATCACGAGTATAAAAAATATTCCAAAATGGTGCGTGAAATTTACGAACGCTACACCGAAAAAATTGAGGAATGTAGCATCGACGAATGCGCGTTGGACGTAACGGAAAGCGTGGCTTTGTTTGGCGACGGGGAGCAAATTGCAGAGCGGATAAGAAAGGAAGTAAAAGGGGAATTAGGGCTTACGGTATCCGTAGGGGTAAGTTTTAATAAAGTGTTTGCAAAGCTTGCATCGGATATGAAAAAACCGGACGCGGTTACGGTGATTTTACGGGAAAATTATAAAAAAATCATACACCCGTTGCCCGTGAGTGATTTGCTATTCGTGGGCGGTTCGACGGAAAAAACCTTTCATACGCTGGGTATTTATACGATTGGCGATTTGGCAAAAGCGGATAAAAACAAATTATACGAAAAACTGGGGAAACGTGGCGTGCAATTATGTAAATTTGCGCGCGGAGAAGACGACGAGCCGGTGAAATGGCAAAAAACGAAAGAAGATTTAAAATCTATCGGCAATTCGACGACGCTCCCCAAAGACATAACAAATCGAGAAGAAGTGAAACGTTGGCTGTACGCGCTTGCGGAAAGCGTTACGGGCAGACAGCGTTTGGCGGACGTGGGACGGGCGACGACGGTGCATCTCGTCGTGCGCGACGGGGATTTGAAATTTTATTCGTGGCAAACAAAAGTTTCGCCCACTGCTCTTTGCGGGGACGTTGCGAAAACGGCGTACGAATTGTTTTGTAACAAATTTCCGCTTGGGGGAAAGGTTCGCTTGTTGGGCATTACGATTTCGGGATTTGATTATCAAGTGGAGCAACTTACGATTGGCGAAGCGGTGAACGCAAAAGACTACGAGAAAAAAGAAAGCGTGGAAAACGCAGTGGCGAAAATCCGTGAAAAGTACGGGTATGCAACGATGCAACGGGGTGTGGTGCTGTTGGACGAAAACGTAAACGGATTGGATATTCGCGGAAAAAAAGACGATTAAAAATAAAAAACTTGCATAAAAAACAAAAAAACCGCCGATACTGATTTTATCGGCGGAAGAATAGAATGAAAGGTTTGTTTTTTCGCTTGGATATAAAGAAGGACTATCAAAAGCCGTCAAACGCTTTTTATAGTCCTTCACTGTTTACAAAAAAACCGTGCGAGCCTTTTTTGCCAAAATTTACCGAAGTGGAAACGCCATAGGTGACTCCTGCAAAGCTACCTTATGGCACACGCAAACATCCGCTTAGAGCTGCTACGTTCCCGTCCTGACACGGTTCACGGCATTGCGTTGCATAAGACCTTGCTATCAACGTTCCTTGTGGCGCGCAACCTTCCATAAACCAAGTCGAGAAAGGCATTCGGCTCTGATATAGCGGATTTCAGATACAGGGTGCCGCTAGCTCCCCACCTACGCACAGCCTATATATTATACACGATTTTAAAGGAAAAATCAACTGTTTTTTATAAAAATAACCTTGAAATAAAAAGCCGAATACGGAATTTGTTAAAAAACGTCTAATTGAAAGGAATGTAGCTTGAAATATATTGACAAAATAAGGAAAAAGGGGTATAATAAATTGGAATAAAAGGAAGGTGTTTTTATGAGTGAAAATTGTAATCACGATTGTTCGAGCTGTTCTTCGGGAAGTTGCTCGTCGAGAAAAAAAGAGAGTATGATTAAGCAACCGCATAAGCAGTCGTCGGTGAAAAAAGTAATCGGCGTTGTCAGCGGAAAAGGTGGCGTCGGCAAGTCGATGACGACGGCACTTTTGGCGTCTTACGCGCAAAAGCAAGGCAAATCGGTGGGGATTATGGACGCGGATATTACCGGCCCGTCCATACCGCATATGTTCGGCGTACACGAACGCGCTACGGGCAGTGAAGAAGGTATCGACACCGTTTTATCGCCGTCGGGAATGCAACTTATGTCGATGAATTTGCTCCTTGACGAAGAAACGACGCCAGTCGTATGGCGCGGAATGGTGATTGCTGGTACGGTTACGCAATTTTGGACGGACGTCGTTTGGAAAGACGTCGATTTATTGTTTATAGATATGCCACCTGGAACGGGCGACGTACCGCTCACCGTATTTCAAAGCATACCCCTTGCAGGTATCGTCATCGTCAGCACCCCGCAAGACCTTGTAAAAATGGTGGTGGAAAAAGCGGTGAATATGGCGAATATGATGAATATTCCCGTACTTGGGTTGGTGGAAAATATGAGTTATCTCGTTTGTCCCGATTGCGGAAAGCAAATCGAAGTGTTTGGTCGCAGTAAAGTGCGCGCGCTTGCGGACGAGTATTTTATACCTGCTACGGCGCGTATGCCGTTGGACGCGCGGATATCCGAACTTGCGGATAACGGACGGATTGAAGATTACGAAACGGACGCTTTGAAGGAAATTTTCGAGATGATTGAAAAAGCACCGCAAAAGACGATAGACTAACGGAAAATTAGAATGGGATACGCAAAAGAGAAAGAGAAGCTGGGACGGAAAAAACGGATAATCAAGCGAATTGTGGCGCTGATTGTGGTTTTATTCGTTGCGGGACTACTAATTTTGAATAGATTTTATCCCGCTGAAACTTGGCAATACTATTTTAAATTGCCCAAAACGGGCAGTCGAACGGCGGGAGAGTTGCGTATCCATTTTATCGACGTCGGGCAAGGGGATTGCACTATCATAGAACTTCCCGACGGGAAGATAATGATGATTGACGGTGGGGACGGTTCGGAAAGCGCGACGAAAAACGTGATGCGGTATTTAAACGCGTTAAAAGTAAACACGATTGATTATATGGTGCTTACGCACGCGGACGCCGACCACTGTGGCGGGTTAGTTCCCGTATTAAAATATAAAAAAGTTAAACAGGTATTTTTGCCCGTAGCCGACCCGATACTTGACGCTGATTACGCGCGGTTTTATAGTGCGGTGTTACAAGAAGGGTGTTCGTACGGGTTTGCGCACGCCACGAATGACGTAGAAGAACGAAATTATATCAGCAATCTTACGGGTAATTATCCGTACACGCTTGCTTTTATTCATCCGCAACGCGCGGATATTGACAACGCTTTTGGCAATATCGACGAAAACCAAAACGAACGTAGCGTAACCGTTTGGCTGGATTATATGGGCGTGAGCGCTTTGTTTGCGGGCGACCTTTCTGCTGAAAAAGAAGAATTGCTTTGTACGGCGGATAAATTTGGGTTGTTGGACGATTACAACGTGGATTTGTTTGATACGGAAATTTTAAAAGTTTCTCATCACGGCAGTGAATATTCCACGAGCGCGTCGTTTATAGAATATCTAAATTTACAAACGGCGGTGATTTCTTGCGGATTGAATAATGCGTACGGGCACCCCGCGTCGGAAACGGTTTTGCGCTTGCAAAGCGAAAACGTGGAAATCTACCGTACGGACGCGCAGGGGAGCGTAATAATAACGGTGAAAAAGGACGGTACGTATTGGACGCGTTCGCTTGGAAAATAAGCGTTTATTTTCAATAACACCCCACCATATATGCGTTGAATTGTAAAACGGACGGTTTTATCGCGTTTTCGACGAAAAAAATAATTGGAAATTTAAGAAATTACCACGAAGATTTCACCGTATTTTCATTGTAACGGCGGGAAATATTTGGTATAATAGAAAGGATAAAAAACCGTGCGAGAAATTGTGTGCGGAAACAAGGAAAGAATTATGCAAGCGATACAGTTTGAAAAGGTGAATTTTTCATATCGCGCGGACGTAAAGGAAAAAGACGACGTCTTTTCCAACGAGTCCGCTTTTTCGCTTGAAAATTTAGATTTTACCGTCGAAGAAGGGGAATTCGTCGCGGTGCTTGGGCATAACGGCAGTGGGAAATCCACGCTTGCCCGTTTGGTGAACGGATTGCTTTCGCCCTCGTCGGGGAATATTAACGTAATGGGTTTATCCGTTTGCGACGAAAAGAATTTGTTTAACGTCCGCAAACAAGTGGGAATCGTATTCCAAAATCCCGACAATCAAACGGTGGCGTCTATCGTGGAAGACGATATTGCGTTCGGCCCTGAAAACGTGGGGTTGCCCCGCGAAGAAATCGGCAAACGCATTGATTTTGCTTTGAAAGCGGTAAATATGGAAGAATACCGATATTCCACCACTTCTCGGCTTTCGGGCGGACAAAAACAACGGATTGCGATTGCAGGCGTGCTTGCGTTAAAGCCGAAAATTATGATTTTGGACGAATCGACGGCTATGCTCGACCCGCGCGGGCGCAAAGAAGTAATGGACGTCGTTTGCCGTTTGAATAAAGAAGAAAAGATAACGGTGATTTTAATCACGCATTTTCCCGAAGAAGCGTTGCTTGCCCATCGCGCGGTAGTAATGCACGCGGGAAAAATCGTTATGGACGGAAAACCGCAAGATATTTTGTTGCGGGAAGAAAGCTTGGCAAAGTACTTTCTCACCGCGCCCCGCGCCGTACGCATTTGTAACGCTTTAAGCGATAAGGGCGTATGCGTTTCCCGCGCTTTTACGGCGGAAGATACGGCGGAAAATATCGTAAAGGCGTTTGGGGATAAACCGCAAATTTGCGTAGCGGAAACTTCGAAAACGCCCCTTTTGGCGGGCGACGACAGCGAGCGTGGGCGCGTGTACAGTAAAAATCTTTCGCACGTATATAATCCTGCTACGCCGTTTGCTACGCACGCGTTAAACGGGGTGGATTTGGAAATAAAATCGGGGGATTTTTTCGGTGTTTTAGGGCATACGGGTAGTGGAAAATCCACCTTTATCCAACATTTAAACGCTTTGATTAAATTGCCGACGGCGGAAAAGAAATACAAACCCAAACGCCGTAAGAAAAACGAAACGCTCTCTTCGCGTATGGCTTTAAAAGTCAACGGTTTCGATTTAACGAAAAAGACGACGGATTTTAAAGAATTGAGAAAACGCGTGGGTATGGTTTTTCAATACCCCGAATATCAATTATTTGCCGAAACGGTGTTTGACGACGTGGCGTTCGGCTTGAAAAACTTCACGGACGTAACGGATAAAGAACGGATTGAAAAAGCGGTGAAAGACGCGATTGAAATGGTGGGCTTGGATTACGAGCGGATAAAAAACCGTTCCCCGTTCGAACTTTCAGGCGGGCAAAAACGCCGTGTGGCGATTGCGGGCGTTATCGTAACCAAACCGGAAATTTTGGTGTTGGACGAACCGGCGGCGGGGTTAGACCCGTTGGGCAAAGAATCGGTGATGCACTTGCTTCATAAAATTCACGCCGATTGGTGTAAGACGGTGATAATCGTTTCGCACGATATGGACGAAATTGCGGAAAATTGCAACCGCGCGGCGATTTTTGTGGGTGGAAAAGTGTTTGCTACGGGCACGCCTAAAGAACTGTTTTTAACGGACGACGTCGTGGAAAAAGCGGGCTTGGATTTGCCCTTTACCGCTAAATTATTAAAAAATTTACAAGCAAACGGTTGGAAGGTGGATTGCGACGTAAAGGCGGAAGAAGTGATAGGCGCGTTGCTGAAAACGGCGGATTTGGCGGGGGTACGTATGCGTTCAAATCCCGAAGGGGGGCAGACGAATGCGTGACGTTTCTTTCGGACAATACTATCCGTCTAACTCTTTCGTGCATAAATGCGACCCGCGTTTGAAGATTTTGTTTTTAATCGCGTATATCGTGGCAATCTTCCTTGCGAAGAACTTTTACGCGCTCGGCGCTTGCGCGCTCGTATTTTTCCTTATCGTGATTTTCTCGAAAGTGCCTTTAAAAAGCTTGCTCCGCTCGGTGAAAGCCGTACTTTTCTTATTGCTGTTTACGGCGGTGCTCAATTTGTTTTTCTACGACGGTGAAACAGTTTGGTTTTCCAAAGGCATTATTACGATTACGAAAGAAGCGGTGTATTTTACCGTTTTCTTGGCAATACGATTGTTTTTATTGGTGCTCGTATCGTCGATTTTAACGCTTACGACGACGCCCGTTTCGTTGACGGACGGTTTGGAAAGCTTGCTTACGCCGTTAAAGTGGTTGCGTTTCCCCGTACACGAACTCGCGCTGATTATGTCGATAGCGTTGCGGTTTATCCCGATTCTTTCGGACGAAACGGCGCGGATTATGAACGCGCAAAAAGCGCGTGGCGCGGATTTTGAAACGGGCGGACTTTTTAAACGGGTAAAGGCAATCGTGCCTATTTTAATCCCCTTGCTTATCAGTGCGTTCCGTCGCGCGGACGAACTTGGCGACGCGATGGATTCCCGTTGCTATTCGGGGAGCAAGGTGCGGACGAAATACAAGAAATTGAAATTTTCTTGGCGGGATATTCCGGCGCTTTTGTTAATCGTTTCGTTAATCGTCGGTATCGTATTTTTACGGCTCTACACTTCGCCTGTTATATAAAAGGCGAATGAAGAATATAAAATAAAGGGGGCGCGTTTATGCGTTACGTCTTAAAAATCAGTTACGACGGTACGGCGTATGCGGGCTGGCAACGGCAAAAAAACGCGCCGTCCGTACAAGAAACGTTGGAAAACGCAATACAAACGGCGCTTGGCGTGGACGTGCGCGTAATGGCGAGCGGACGAACGGACGCGGGCGTGCACGCGCTTGGGCAAGTTTGTCAATTCGACGCGGAGCTTTCCGTGCCCGCCGATAAAATGCCCGATTGTTTAAACCGTTATCTTCCCGCCGACGTGCGCGTGTTGGACGGCTGGGCGGGCGCTGAAAATTTCGATTGTAACCGTAACGCCAAACGCAAAACCTACCGTTATTCGTTGTACGTTTCCACGCGAGAAATGCCGTTGAAAGAGCGGTACGCTACGCGTGTGGAAAATTTAGCGGAAATCGCCGTTTTAAAAGAAAAAGCCAAGCTGTTTGAAGGGGAGCACGATTTTAAAGCCTTTTGCGCGTCCGGCTCGTCGGTGAAAACGACGGTGCGCACCGTGTACGAAGTGAAGGTGGAAGAGCGCGCCTTTCAAGGCGTAAGAGAAATCGACGTGTTCGTTACGGGCAACGGATTTTTATATAATATGGTGCGGACGATGATAGGGGAACTGTTGCTGTTATCAGACGGAAAACACACGGAAGAAATTTTAGAAAAAGCGTTTGCAACGGGCAAAAGAGAACTGTTGGGCAAAACGATGCCGGCAAAAGGCTTAACGCTCGTGCAGGTGGAATACGGAATATAAATAAAAAAGGTGAAATATGGAAATTTATTCGTTGTATGAAGCGATATCGCAATCAATATTTTTAATTCGCAAAAACGTAAATTGGCAGTTGTTGGTGGTTAGTTTATGTATTGGCGTAGGCATTTGGCTTGGGCTGTTTTTGTTGCAAGCGTTCGGGCTTTATAAAATGGCAAAACGGCGCGGAATGAAGAAAAAATGGTTGGCGTTTATGCCGTTTGCCAATATCTATTATGCGGGCAAACTCGCTGGGGAAACCAGCGTATTCGGGCAACGGGTAAAACGCGCGGGCTTGTACGCAATGATAGGTCAAATTTTATCGGTGTTATTTTGCGCCTTAACGATTTTCGCGCAACTGTATTTGTACGTAGTAGAAGGCGTACCCACCTATTCCGAAACGGAAAATGCCTATTCCTATTATTGGAGCGATTTAACGGGAACGTCGTGGAAAATCTCCCGTTTTTACGATTTAAGTCAATATATGGTGCCGATTTTCGTGTTGGTTTACCGTATTTTTATGTTGATTTTGCTTAACGGACTGTATAAGAAATATACGCCGAAAAATTATTTCCCGTTGTTGTTTTTATCGTTCGTATTGCCCGAGTCGCGCTTTATCGTAATATTCGTGCTCCGCAATAAAAAGGCGGTGGATTTCGAAGCGTATATGCGCGCTCGTCGCGAAGCGTATATGCGCCGTTATCAACAACAAAATCCCTATAATCCTTACAATAATCCCTACGGCAATCCGTACGGACAAAACCCCTATTCGCAAGGGCAAAACCAAACGCAAACCCCGCCCCCGAAAAAGGAAGAACCGTTTGAAGAATTTTCTTCTAAAACGGATAACGGCGGGCAAAACAAAACCCCGCCCGACCCGAACGACCCCGACCAATTTTTTAATTAAAGACGCTAAAAAAAGCAAAGACGGAAATAAAATTTCCGTCTTTTTCTTTTACACCGCCCCGAAACGGTTTACACGAAAAAAATACTGTGCTATAATAATGTAGAGATATAAACGGGATTTATAAATAAAAGAGCAAAAGGACGGAAAAACGGGTATGACGGAAGAAAATATTTCGGCTATTTCCACCCCTGCGGGCAAAGGGGGCGTAGCGATTATTCGTATCAGCGGAAGAAATCCGCTGGATATTGCCAAAAAGATGTTTACGCCCGTAGGCGGGGTGCGCGTGGAAGATTTTCAGCCGTATCATATGTACGCGGGAAAAATCGACGGCGGAGATTTTACCGATTTCGGTCTTTGCGTGTATTTTAAAGCGCCCGCAAGTTACACGGGGGAAGATATCGTAGAATTTCAATGCCACGGTGGCGAAAATATTGCGCGTGGTATTTTAAAACAAACCTTCCGCTACGGCGCGCGTAGCGCGGGCAGGGGGGAATTTACCAAGCGCGCGTTTTTAAACGGTAAGTTGTCGCTGGCGTCCGCCGAAGGGGTGGCGGATATGATAAACGGCGAATCGGACGCGGAAGTGAAAGCGGGGTATCTTTTATACACCGAAAAATTAACCAAACAAATCCGCGAAACGCAAAGTAAGTTGAAAACGTTGCTTGCGGGCATAGACGTTTCGGTGGATTATCCCGAAGAAGATATCGAAGAACAACATATCGTTGAAATCAAATCGGAACTTTGCAAAATCCGCAATACGGTTTCTTGCATTTCAGCGGGCTACGAAACGGGCAAAAAAATCAAATCGGGCGTAACCGTTGCTATTTGCGGAAAACCGAATACGGGAAAAAGTTCGCTTTTAAACCGTTTGCTCGGTTACGATAAAGCGATTGTTTCCAGCGTAGCGGGTACGACGCGGGACGCGGTGGAAGGCACGATTGAAATCGACGGGCGAAAATTTAATTTATACGATACGGCGGGCGTACGGGAAAGCGGGGACGCCATTGAAAATATCGGTATTCAGCGCGCGGAAGCGATTGTAAACGGCGCGGACGTCGTCGTGTTCGTAACCGATTTAGGCGAGCCGTTTGGGGAAGAAGACGCGCGCGTGCTTTCACTCGTGCAAGGCAAACCCTTAATTAAGGTTATCAATAAAACGGATTTGTATCCCGACGATACGGAAACGGACGCGGACGTGCATACTTCCGCCGTAACGGGCGCGGGCATTGAAAAGCTTAAAAAATTGCTTTACGAAAAAGGGTTTGGCGAACGTAGCGAAGATATGGCGTTTTTAATCGAACGCCGTCATTACGACGCGTTAATCCGCGCAAAAGACGCGCTTTCCCGCGCAATCAACGCTTGCGAATTCGCCCCGCTCGACCTTATCGGTATCGACGTGAAAGAAGCGTGGGACACGCTTGGGGAAATTACGGGCGAAACGGCAACGGAAGCGATTATACAAGAGATTTTCGAAAAGTTTTGCGTAGGAAAATAAACGAAAAAAAACGAAAGATAAGGGGCAGGTGTGCGTTTATGGTGAATTTGGATTTGTACAGAGTGTTTTACACGGTGGCAGTCAACGGCAGTTTAACGAAAGCGGCGGAAGAATTATATATTTCCCAACCCGCCGTTTCTCATTCGATTAAACAGCTTGAAAATCAGTTGGGCGTTACGCTGTTTACCCGTACGCATAGGGGAATGGTGCTTTCCGAGCCTGCGGGCAAAACGATTTTTGCGAAAGTAGAAAACGCCATCGGGCTTTTAAAGGAAGCGGAAACGGAAATCGTCCGTTTAAAATCGGACGGAAAAACCAAACAAGAACAAAAAAAGAAAAACCGTAAAAAAGCGGTGGAGATATAAGGAATATTTATGGCTAAACCCAATTCAAGATTGAGAAATTTTTGCATTATCGCGCATATAGACCACGGCAAAAGCACCCTTGCGGACAGACTTATCGAACGCACGGGGCAAGTTTCGTCGCGGGATATGGAAGAACAGCTTTTGGACAGTATGGACATAGAACGGGAACGGGGGAT
>JAZNIR010000122.1:0-32774 GCA_045577595.1 Candidatus Scatosoma sp. | reverse complement strand
TCACAGAACGACATGGCTACGATCCGACTTATCGAGCATTTACAAGCGGATATCGGCAAGGCGCAGTATGGCGATTGTTATAAAAACTTACCGCCCGCCGATTATAAACTCACCTATCACGACGAAAATCGCTCTGCATTTACCTTTTGTATGTGTCCGGGCGGGTACGTTATGCCCGCCACGAGCGAGCAAGATTGCGTGGTTACGAACGGTATGAGCAACTACGCCCGCGACGGCGAAAACGCAAACTCGGCGTTAATCGCGCAAGTAAAAAAGAGCGATTTTACCGCCAATCACCCGCTTGCGGGCGTGGAATATCAGCGCGCGTTAGAAAGGTTGGCTTTTCAAACGGGCGGTGGAAATTACGTCGCGCCGATACAGCTCGTCGGGGATTTTTTAAAGGATAAGGAAAGCAGTCGTTTTGGGGAAATTTCGCCCACCTACGCCACAGGCACGCGGTTTGCCGATTTGCGCGCCGTATTGCCCGCGCCTATCGTAACGACGTTGAAAGGGGCGATTTTACAAATGGATAAACGGTTGCGCGGATTTGCCCGCGCGGACGCGATTCTGACGGGCGTGGAAACGCGTACCAGCTCGCCCGTGCGTATCGAACGGGACGGAGAAACGTTGCAATCGGCAAACGTTTTAAGGTTGTATCCTTGCGGGGAAGGCGCGGGATACGCAGGCGGGATTACTTCTTCCGCCGTCGACGGTTTACGCGTAGCAACCGCGATTTTTGCGGAATTTTCCAAATAAACGCTTAAAAATCAATCGTTTTCATTATATTATCACGAAACGAACACAAAACGAACACAATAAAAAGATAGAATGGAAAAGAAGAATACGGTAAGAGAACGATTAAAAAGACTATACGAAACTTTTTTCATATTCTCTCACAAAGGGTATGCGACTTGTCGAAAGACAAGTCGCATATCCGCTTTTTATATTCTATTATTTATATCCGTTATTTTTTCTTGACGAACCCGATACGCACCGTTTTGGGTTTGGTTACCGCTTGAATGGCGTCGAAGTAAATTTCGCTTAACAGTGCGATACGTTCGAACGTTACGTATTCGTTGGCTTGGTGAATGGTGTCTTCTTCCCCGCAAATTTCAGGGCCGAACGCGCAACCGCGTTCGAGCGCCCGCGCGTACGTGCCACCGCCAATGGCAATCGGGGATTCGTTTTTGCCCGTTACGCGGTTATAAACGCCCGCAAGCGTTTGAATAAGTTCGCCGTTTTTATTGTTGTAAAGGGGCGCTTGATAATTGAATACGTCTACGTCCAACCCCGTCGAACGCAAGCTTTTAAGCACCGTGTCTACGGAGAGCGTAGCGGGGAAACGGATATCGGTTTTGATTTTCAAAACCCCGTTTTTATATTCGGCAACGTTCGGGGAAAGGGTTAAAACGCCCGTTTCGTCTTGTAAGGAAGTCAAGGCAAGGCAGTCGGCAAACAATACGTCGTACGCCTTTTTACAACCGTCGTTCAAACCGCTTAAAAACAGCAACAGCGCTTGCAACGCGTTTGCGCCCCGTGCGGGGGTGGAAGCGTGCGCCGATTTTCCACGAACGCGTAAAATGTTCGTCGTATTGTCGTAGGAAAAATAGGTGTTTTCCACCGCGTTTTCGTATCCGACGAGCGCGTTGCCTGCCTTTCTCGTAAGGGTAGCGGTTGCTAAATCGCACACCATATTCGCCCGTTCGCCCGCTTTCAAGGCTGTAAACGGCGCGTTTTCGACGGGAATGGAAAGGGTGAAATGTAAAATGCCTTTTTCCGCGTAGATGACGGGGAAGTTTGCGTCGGGCGTAAACCCTTCTTGGGGCATTTTCGCCACCTTTTTATAATGTTCGATACATTTCCAACCGCATTCTTCGTTACACCCGACAATCAGTTTAATCGTGCGGGCGGGTTTAAAATTACGCTCTTTCAACGCCTTTAACGCGTATAAACAAACGACGGCGGGCGTTTTGTCGTCCATAGCGCCCCTGCCCCAAATCTTCTTGCCTTCGACGCCACCGTCCGAAACGTCGTCGTTGATGACGCCACCAAAAGGCGGATATTTCCAGCCGTTACCTGCGGGTACGACGTCAAGATGCGCAAGGATTGCAAAATCTTCGCCCGAGCCGAACGTTACTTCGCCTACGTAGTTGTCGTAATTATGCGTTTCAAAACCGAAACTTTCGGCAAGATTTAAAAAGTACGCCAAACAATCGGCGGTTTCTTTGCCGAACGGGTATTCGCCGTTTTCGCCTTCGGCAGGTTTCATAGACGAATCGAATTTTAAAAGCTCCACCGTAGAATTTACCACGTCGTTAAAATATTTTTTCATAATATGCGCCATAAAGCCACCACCTTATATTTTTTTGCTTTGTATATATTATTATACACGATTTTTACGCGTAGGTAAAGAAAATAAAGGATAAAAATCCGATTGTGCATAAAAAAATTCATTTTTTTATACCCGCGCTTTGACTTTTATATATAAAGTATGTTACAATGTAAGAAACGAATATGAAGGAAGAAAATATAGTGAATAAAGACAATCACAATGGCCACCGATTGCGTATGGTGGAACGGTTAAAAGCAGGTATGGTTTGCGAACACGAGTATTTGGAAGCGTTGTTGTACGTTGCACTGCCACGCGTAAACACCAATCCGATTGCTCACCGTTTGTTGGCAACGTTCGGGGACTTGCGGGGTGTTTTGGAAGCGCCGATTGATAAATTAGCGGAAGTGAAAGGCGTTGGTAATTCGCTTGCCACGTTTATCCATTGCGTCGGGCAAATGATGCCGATTTTTTATAGGGTGGCGAAAACCGAACGGCAATGCCCGAAATATTTTACACGCGAAGAATTTTCCGCGTTTATCAAAGCGGAATACGCCAATCTGCCTTATGAAAAGTTCGAGGCGTATCTTTTGGACGCGGATAACCGTATTTTCGAGCGTAAAAATTTCTCGCTTGGCGAGAGCGGGAACGTGCGGGTAGACGCTGACTTTTTCGCGCGGGAAATCGTCGACGAACAACCGTCGGGAATCGTGCTTGTGCATAATCACCCGTACGGGAATTGTCAACCGTCTATGCAAGACGATACGACGACGGAAACTTGCGCGTCCATTTGCGCTTATCACAATATCCTTTTATGCGACCATCTTATTTGCGCGAAAAACGGTGTGTACAGTTATTACGAATCGGGGAAATTAAAGAAAACGCGTAATCATTGATAAGATTTTTTAAAAAACGAGGGGGGTAAGTATGCGACGAAACGAAAAACGGACAAACAAACGCGAACGTTCGGAAGAGCGTGGTTTGCGCGCGTACTTTTTACGCTTGTTTGGAAAATACGATATACGCGACGAAAAACAATTCGTACTCTTTGGAAAATGGCTGATTTTAATCGTGCTCGTATTTTTAGAAATTTTAATGTTGGTGCAAAGTTTAAACCGCGTGCATTTGATTGGCTGGGGTGGCTTTTTCGCTCTTTTGGCGTTGACGGTGGTGCAAACGGCTGTGGGCGCGGTGAATATTTTCGCCGTAAAAAGCGATAAGGGCAGGACGGTGGTTGGATTTTTGGAAATGTTGACGGCGAGCGGTTTTTTATTCGTTGCCGACGGCACGTATCCGATAATTATTTATATGCTGGTGCTTACGAAATTGTATATCGGCGCGCATAAAACGTTGCCGTCTATCGCCGTGCTGTTAACGGCGCTCCCCTTATACGGAGCGAGTTACGCGTTGCAAGTTTATTGGCGCTTTAAAGGCGCAATCAGTTTGTTTAACGTGATTATGCAGTCGGTAGAATCCATTTTTGCGCTTTTTGCGCACTATCTTATCGTGCAAGTAGCGCTTGCGTTTTATCGACAATTTTTACGGCTGGATAAGGCGTTGAAAGAGCTGGACGCAAGTAAAAAGGAGCTTGAAAAAGCGTACGAAGTGGTGGCGGAAGTAACCGCTTTGGAAGAACGCCAACGTATCGCCAGAGAAATTCACGACACGGCGGGACATTCGCTTACGACGGTGATTATGCAAACGGAAGCGGCAAAACTGATTTTGCCCGAAAAACCCGAAGAAGCGAAGAAAAAAATCGTTTCGGCGAATTTACAAGCCAAACACGCGCTGGAAGAATTGCGGGATAG
The DNA here is from genome assembly GCA_045577595.1 of Candidatus Scatosoma sp. Lineage (GTDB taxonomy): Bacteria > Bacillota > Clostridia > Christensenellales > Borkfalkiaceae > Scatosoma. The sequence continues at coordinate 28,637 of JAZNIR010000122.1, read as the reverse complement.
CGTACATCTTTTATCGGGCGGGAACACTGCACAAACGTTGAAAATGCAACTGGAAAATATCGTGCACGAATCCACCGACGGCACGGGCATCACCATTCGTTCGGAAATCGAAGAATTAAGCGTTTCGCCGACGAAAGCGCGGTTTTTATGCAACACGTTAAAAGAAGGGATTTCCAACGGTTTGCGACACGGGCGAGCGACGGCGTTTTGGTTTGAATGTAAAGAAGAAAAGGACGAAATACGCTTTTTGCTTTCCGACAACGGCGGGGGCGTGCCTTTGGATAAATTGCGCTTTGGATTCGGATTGACGGGAATGAAAGATAGGGCAAAATCGCTTGGCGGGGAAATTTCGTTCGCGTCTGAAAAAGACGAGGGATTTGAAATCCATTTGCGTTTGCCGATGGATTTGGAGGAAAAATAAATGAAAGAAAGGAAGATTAAAGTGCTCGTCGTAGACGACCAGCAAGAGCTCGCGGAAGAATTAAAAAGCGTTTTAGAAACGGACGAAACGTTGCAAGTGGTGGGCACGGCGACGGACGGTTTCGACGCATTGGAAAAAATGCCCGCGTTGTTGCCGGACGTAGTGCTGATGGATATCCGTATGCGGAATATGAACGGCGTGGTGGCAACGCAACGGATAAAGGCGTTGTATCCCGAAACGAAAGTGGTGATATTAACGACGTTTGACGACAGCGATTATATTTTAAACGCGATTAACAACGGCGCAAGCGGGTATCTTTTAAAAGATATCGGCGGAAACGCGCTTATCGACGCGGTGAAAAACGCGTACGCGGGCGATACCATTCTACCCGCGAAAATCGCTCGCCGAATCGCCGACGCGGCAAAACACGTTTCGGCGGATAGAGAAATCCGTTTAACGCGCGCGTTTGGGTTTTCGGATAGGGAAGTGGAGATTGCGCTTATGATGTTTGAAGGGTTTACAAACCGTCAAATTTCTTCCGCGCTCAAACTTTCCGAAGGCACGACGAGAAATTACGTTTCCGCGATTTATATTAAGACGAACAGCGAAAACCGCGCCGAAGCGGTGCGCGCGATTAAAAGCGTTTTATAAGGGAGCGTAAGATGTATAAGACGGTTGTATTCGATTTGGACGGTACGTTACTCGACACGTTGGACGATATTGTAGATAGCGTAAATTACGTGCTGGATTTGTACGGTTTACCGCTCCGCACGTTGGACGAAGTACGCTCGTTCGTGGGTGACGGGCTTGCCGTTTTGATGCGCCGAGCCGTCGGCGATAGGGAATTCCCTTATCACGAGCAGGCGTTAACGAAGTTAAAAGAGCGGTATAAAAGCCATTCGGCGGATAAAACGAAAGAATACGCGGGGATTACGCCGACGTTACGAGCGCTGAAAAAAGCGGGCGTAAAGTTGGCGGTGCTTTCGAATAAAGCGGATTTTGCGGTGAAAAGCTTGGTGGATAGATATTTCCCCGAGCTGTTCGAACAAGCGGTGGGGGAAAACGAAGACGCGGGCGTGCGGAAAAAACCCGCTCCCGACGCGTTGTACGTGATTATGGATAAACTGCGTTCGACGGCGGAAGAAACGGTGTACGTGGGCGATTCGGACGTGGATATACAAACGGCGCAAAACGCGGGCGTGGCTTGCGTAAGCGTAAGCTGGGGATTTCGCAGTAAAGAATTTTTAAAAGAGCACGGCGCGACGCGTATCGTCGACGCTCCCGACGAACTGTTGCGATTTTGTAAGGAATAAAAGTATGGACGAAGTAAAAAAAAGCATTGGAAATACACCGCTCGTGCGGTTGAAAAAAATTGAAGAATACTACCGTTTAAAAGCGGAAATTTATGCGAAAGTCGAAGGGGAAAATCTCGGCGGTTCGATTAAAGACCGCGTTGCCGAATATATCGTAAACGACGCTTTGCAAAGCGGAAAATTGCGCGCGGGTGGAGCGGTGATTGAAGCCACCAGCGGAAACACGGGGATTGGACTTGCGCTCGTTTGTAAGCAAAAGGGATTGCGGGCGATAATCGTTATGCCCGACAATATGACGGTGGAACGGCGGAATTTGATTGTTTCCTACGGCGGAGAAGTGGTGTTGACGGACGCGAAAAAGGGTATGCAAGGCGCGGTGGAAAAAGCGGAAGAACTTTGCAAAAATACGCCCAATTCGATAATCGCGGGGCAATTTGAAAATCCCGTCAATCCGCGCGCGCATTACGAAAGGACGGCGCCTGAATTGTACGCGCAAAGCGGGGGAAACGTGGACGTTTTCGTGGCGGGAATCGGCACGGGCGGTACGGTAACGGGCGTTGGGAAATTTTTAAAAGAAAAAAACGCCGATTGCGCGGTGTACGGATTAGAGCCGACAAGTTCGCCACTCATTACGAAAGGGGTGGCGGGTGCGCATAAAATACAAGGAATCGGCGCGAATTTTGTGCCTAAAATTTTGGATAAAAGCGTATTGGACGGCGTGTTGGCGGTGGCGGATACGGACGCGATAGAAATGACGAAACGCTTGTTTGCGTTGGAAGGATTGTTCGTTGGTATATCGTCGGGCGCGAACGTTTGCGGAGCTGTACGGCTTGCGCAAAGGGAAGAAAATTACGGCAAAAAAATACACACCGTACTCCCCGACGAAGGGGGCAGGTATGCGTCTATTTTAAATTTAAAATGAAAAATATACAAAAAACAGCGTAGATTTCGAATCTACGCTGTTTTTTATTTAACGTTATAATGTGCCAAGTAGGGTGATGGCAAACGCGCAGTACACTATAAGCGAAAGTACGTCGACGATTGTCGTGATGAACGGCGACGCGACGACGGCAGGGTCGAGCCGTAATTTCTTGGCAAGCAAGGGGAGCATAGCGCCGATTAGTTTGGCTATTACTATCGTAACCAACAGCGAAACGCTGATGACGATTCCCACGAGCGTGCCGCCCGTAACGGCGTACAGCTTATCAAACAACATTACTTTGCCAAAACACGCCACCGATAAAATTGCGCCGAGTAATATAGAAACGCGCAGTTCTTTCCAAACGACTTTCCAAAAATCGGAAAAGCTTACTTCCCCAATCGCAAGTCCGCGTATTATCATTGCCGACGCTTGCGAACCGGCGTTCCCGCCCGTGCCCATTAGCATTGGAATACACGCCGTTAATACGATACCGTAAATCGGCATATTCAGCGTTTCTTCGTTGGCGGAAATGATTAAACCCGAAAAGGTGGACGAAACCAACAGTATTAAAAGCCACGGCAATCTATTTAAACAAATGCGCCAAATGCTCGTTTTTAAATAGGGTTTGTCGGTGGGGGTTACGGCTGCCATTTTGGCGATGTCTTCCGTGTTTTCTTCTTGTAAGACGTCCATTGCGTCGTCAACCGTTACGATACCGACGAGTCGCGTTTCGCGGTCTACGATAGGGAGCGCTAAAAAGCCGTAGTCGGAAATGGTGCGCGCTACTTCTTCTTTGTCGTCTTCCGTGTGCGCGTAAATCACGTTTTCGTGCATAACGTCTTGAATGGACGCGCTCTTTTTGGCAAGCATTAAATCTTTCGCCGAAACCAAACCGAGCAATTTATTCGTGTCGTCTACGACGTAGCAAGTGTAAATCGTTTCTTTGTCGATTGCCGTTTTACGGATACGTTCGAACGCTTGCTCGACGGTCATAGTCGGCTTTAAAGCGACGAACTCAATCGTCATAATACTACCCGCCGAATCTTTGGGGTATTTTAATATTTCGTTGATATAGGCGCGCGTTTCGTTGTCGCTTTGCGCCAATACGCGTTTGACGATATTGGCGGGCATTTCTTCCACCAAATCGACGGTGTCGTCCAAAAACAGTTCGTCCATAACGGCGCGAAGTTCTTTATCGCTTAACTTATGGATAAGTTTTTCCTTTACGTCGTTGTCCATTTCCACGAACGTTTCCGCCGATAAATCTTTGGGCAAAATGCGGAATAACAAAAGCAAATCGCCGTCCGATTCGATTTCGTTGCAAACTTCCGCAAGGTCGAACGGGTTCATTGTAGAAACGAGCGGTTTTAAAACGCTGAATTTCTTTTCGACGAGCAGTTGTAAAATTTCTTCGCTTTCGGCGATTCTACGGACGATTTCTTGGGGCATTTCTTCCAATACTTCCACCCTGTCGTCCACCGACATTTCGTCGAACACCTTTTCCAATTCGTCGTCGCGAAGTCCGTTGATAACTTGCTCTTTCAGCGTAGGCTCTAAAAGTAAAAGAGTGTCGGCTAAAAGTTCGCTGTCGAGCTCCCGACAAAAGGCGGGGATATCCGCTTCGTCCAAGCTACTTAAAAGGGTGGCAAGTTCTTCTTTGGGAAGTTCGCCGGCGAGTTTGACGGCGCTTTCGTAATCTTGCGCCTTGATAAATTCTAAAATATTTTCGTGCATAATACTCTACCTCTCTTTATTTTAATCGTGCTGTTTTCGAGATAGCGTATCACCACCGTTCGTTTAAGGGCGTAAGGGCGCGCGGAACGACCTGACGCCGTAACTACTTAGCGGGTCAACGCCGGTGCTACTTGGATATTGCATACAGTCGTTCCTCCTTTTGGTTTATTTTTAGAAAATTTATTTATCTTGTTTTTTCCGTAAAATCAAATAATCGACGAGAATACAAACGGCGGACAAGCCGAGCAATATATATACGAACCGCCAAACGCTGTCGCCGTTGCTTTCGTTCCGTCCGTAAATCACCGTTTCACTTTGTAACGGTTCGCCGTTGAATAGGGTTACGTACGCTTTGGGTACGTAGCCCGTTTTTTGCGCGCCGTCCACTTCCGCCGAAACGAGATAATAATCGTGGTCGAGTTGGGTGATTTCGCCAAGTAACGTAATTTGCGCTCCCCGTGAAAGTTCGTCCACCGTCAAAAGGGTGGTGAGATAGGGGTATTTATACAAATACACGTCGTTGGTGAGCCAACCGTTTTTGCTTTCCGTATAATCCGTTTTATAATCTTCGCCTGCAAGCGTTTCCACGAAAGATTTGCGGGTGAGATAGGTGCGGTAGGTGTTTTGCGTTTTATCGAAATAGGCAAGCAACGCGTATTCTCCCGATTCGCCGAGTTTTAACGCGTTTAAACGCTCGGGCGCGCGGTGATAGCCTACGTAGGGGAAAGTTTCCACGTGTTGCAAAGCCGTTAAATCGAATTCGACGAGCAGTGCGTTTTCTTGCGCTTGTACGACGGTGATTTCCGCGCTTTCGTTGCTGAATATGCCGTCGTTTACTCCGTTTTCGACGGGAATCGTTTTGACGGTGGGTAATTGCAATTTCGCCGTTTTAACGAGATAGTTGCCGTCGAATAAAAGATACGTTTCGTTTTCTTCTACGCCAAAGGCAAAGGACGTAAGCGTCGTGTGTTCCGTAAACACCGCAGGGGTGGAAAAGTCGATTTGCGTGGGCGCGTCGGATAAAACGTGGAGCGCGTCGTTTGCCAATGCGTACACCGTTTGGTGATAATCGACGGCGATTTTCGTTGCGCCACTGGGCAACGCCACTTTTTCTTCTCCCGTAAGGCTACCGTCTAAAAAGGACGTTTCGTCGTAGGCGTACACCTTATCGTTGACGCAACCGACGTACAACGTTCCGTATGCGTCGCAAGCGAGCATCGTGGGCGTGGAGAAGGTTTTTTGACTACCCGTGATTTCGTATTCCGTTTCGCTGTTTCCCCGTTGCAAACGGTAGAAACCGTTGGCGTCGGTGAGAAAATAAAACGCGCCGTACACGTTGACGATACCTTTTACGTTGCCGTTGAAATGCTCTTGCGAAAAGGAGCAAAGGCTTTTAGAAGTCGTCGCGTTAAACAAAGTGATTTGCGTAGGGGAAGCGATTGCCACGATTTCGCCGTCGGTGGCGAGATAGTCCGCTTTGTACGCCGTCGGATAGACGGTGGTTTTTCCGTTTCGTAAATGGACTTTGGAAACGCGCTCGTTTGCTTTGTCGTTGATGAATACGTTTCCCTTTGCAAGTTGGACGTCCGTACCGCCCGCAAGGCGCAAGGGGGAATTGGACGAAGAAGAAATTTCAAAATCGGTGAAGGACAAAGACGTCGGGTTGTATTGTTTCACCGTCGCGCCTTGTATCACGTATAAATATCCGTCCGCGCCTTCCGAAATTGCCGAACAGCCGTGCATTGGCGCAAAGAGCGGTTGCGCGGTGCTCTCGTTGGTGAGTTTCGTAAAATCGTAGGCGTAAAAATCGCTTTGCGCGTCCGTGTAGTATAAAATGCCGTCCATAATCGCAAGCGAACGGATAGAGTTTTGTGGAAGTTCTTCGCTAAAATTTACGTTGTCAAAATTTCTTAAAGTGCTGATTTGATAACCGTCTGTGTAGTATAAGCTACCGTTATATACGGTTAAGGCGGGAATAATTTTTGCGTAAATTTCTTCTCTGGTTTTTATTGGGCTGGAAAGATTAGAAAGACTGACGGAAGTAATTTTTGCAAAATCGCTTGAAATCGTCATATAGTACAAAACGTCCGTTTCGATATCGACGGTGAACGAGTTGCAAGAAAGCCCCGTGTTTTCCGCCGTCGTCGGATTATTGGCGTTTAGCACGTACAAATGCACGTCGTCGTCTAAAAAGTATAACGCGCCGTCGCTGGCAAACTGCAATTCCGTTACGTTGGCGGTGTGCTGATACAACGCGTATTCTTTGCTTTCTTCGTCGTAAATATACACCTTTTTTCCGTCCGCAACCGCCGTGTGCGTATCCGAAACGGCTACGTCGGACGGGGAAACGAGCGGAAGATATTCCTCGTACGTGTTCGGCAAAATAAGCTCGTCCGCTTGCTCTGCTAAATTTGCGGACGCGGTTGTGGAAGGAATTTGCGCGCAAAGCCCCGTCGCAACGCCCAACAGCGTTGCAAGCGACAACAGCGTACATAACGTTTTACGGGTATTTTTTCTCATATACGCTTATTATAACATAAAACGCGCGTAAATGCAACTTTTCCACAAGATTTTTTTATCCGCTTGCCAAGAAAAATGTTTTAAGAGAGGCGACGTTTGTATTTTTGCTTAAAAAATGGAAAAATTTTACAAATCAGGCGTACATCTGTCAAGTTTAAAGTGCTATAATACGGGTAAATCCGAACAAATGTTCGTGTTTTATTCCAAAAAGTGGCAGTGTGGACTTGCAATTTTGGGAAACGGTGGCATAATGAGTGCGCCTTTGAGCAAGGCGGGCGGTGCGGTGCGAGAAAAAACCGCGCCTTAAAAAGACGGTGTAGAGTGAGGTGAGAGAATTGAAAGAATACGTAAAAGCGGTGTTGTACGCCTATCCGCTGTTGAAAAACGTGGACGAGGAATACGGGGAATACGTAAAGACGAAAGCGGTGTTGTCCTATCGGAAAAACGCGACGACTTTTGAAATAGCAACCGATATTGCTACGCAAATCGTCGAACGGGATAATTTGCTGTGGCTGAAAGAACGGGTGGAAAGGGTGCTTTCGAAATTGACGCCGTTCGAGCGGGAATTGGTGGAAAGCCGTTATTTTAAACCGTCTAAAAAAGAAAAAACGCGCCTTGTGGAAACGGACGGTTCGTGGAGCGAGCGGAAATATTTCCGTATGCAAAACCGACTGGGCGAAAAGCTGGAAAAACGGTTGGAAAAGGCGGGCGTCGACGAGAATGCTTTTGCCCGTTACTTCGCGACGGTGGATATATTCCGTATGGTGCAACGGTACGTGGCGCGGGATAGGCGGAAGATGGAAAAGGCGGACGTTTTTAATCGTCAAAATTGATTGGCGGGTGTTTGGACGGTTTTAAAATTAAGGACGCAAGGACGGGAATAAGTAGGCACAAGACGATTAAAATGGCGATTTGCGCGGGGTTGGACGAAGCGTTTTGCTCGTCGTCCGTCGGGGGGAGTTCTTCCCCGCCGTTTAACCGTTCGGCGTATTCGGTGTTTTCGGGATAGCGTAAATCGGACGGCTTTTTTAAATACCCGTACGTATCTCCGCGTAAGACGTAGCAATAGGTTTTCGAGCCGATTTTATAATCGCCGTAATAGGCGCAAGTGAGCGTGATTTGATTTAAAAAGGCGTCGGACACTTCTTCATTATCGAGCGTGTAGTTGACGGAAAAGGTGTAGAGAAGATAGGGGGTTTGCGGAACGTAATTGACGAAAGTAAGTTGCGCGGTTTGGGCGTATCCAACCAATTTTTCGGAATATTCGCCGTCGTATAGGTATTCGATTTTACAAAAGTCGGGCGCGAGTTCCAACACTTTTACGTAGTAGGTTTTGGGAAGTAAAAAAAGGCCGTACTTTTCGTCGCGTACCGAGTAGAAAAACACGTCGTCTTGTAAAATGCACGCGTAATCGCCCGCTTTGGGAGAAGTGGAATGAGGGTTTGCTTGCGCGGAAATCGGTTGCCACGCAAGCGGGAAAAGGGAATATAGGAAATATAAAAAGGGCAACAGCGCCGAAAGGATAAACTTTTTCATAATTTCGATTATATAACGGTTTGCAAGGGCGTTTTTGTCTAATGAGAAAAGATTATGAGAGATATTGTAGAAAGAATACGGGAGATTGAAGCCGAACAAAGAAAACGGGCGGAAACGGATAGGTTGGCGACGTACAATACGGGGGAAAAACGGCACGAAAAACAGCTGGCTTTTCACCGGTGTAAAAAGCGTAACCGTTGGGTGTTTGGGGGTAACCGTTCGGGTAAAACGGAATGCGGAGCGGTGGAATGCGTGTATATGGCGCGGGGTATTCACCCCTATCGGGAAAACCGCAAGGACGTTTGCGGGTGGGTGGTGTCTCTTTCTCAACAGGTGCAACGGGACGTGGCGCAAAAAAAGATTTTGCAATATTTACGCAAGGACCAAATTGAAGAAATCGTGATGTTGTCGGGCAGAAAAGACGCGCCCGAAAGTGGGGTGATTGATTTTATACGGGTGAAAAACGCGCTGGGCGGAAGTTCGGTGATTGGTTTTAAAAGTTGCGACCAAGGAAGGGAAAAATTTCAGGGCGCGTCGCTCGATTTCGTTTGGTTTGACGAAGAACCGCCCAAAGACGTGTACGACGAGTGCCGTATGCGGGTGTTAGACAGAAAAGGGGATATTTTCGGCACGATGACCCCGCTGAAAGGATTGACGTTCGTACATAGCGAGATTTTTTTAAACCGTCGCGGGGATAACGAGATTTGGTATGAATTTATGGAATGGAGCGACAATCCTTACTTGGACGCGGGGGAAATCGAAGCGCTGGAAAAGACGATGGACGATACGGCGTTGCAATCGAGACGGTACGGGCGGTTTGCGTGTAACGAAGGGCTCGTGTATCCCGAATTTGACGAGCGGGTGCACGTTATCGAGCCGTTTGCGCTCCCCAAAGAATGGCAAGACAACATTTCGATTGACCCTGGATTGCATAATCCGCTCTCCGCGCATTGGTACGCGGTGGATTACGACGATAACGTGTACGTCGTTTTCGAGCATTACGAAGCGGGGCGGGATATTGATTACCACGCGAAAAAAATCAAGGAAATTTGCGAACGGTTGGATTGGAAACGGGACGAAAAGGGGCGGGTGCGCGCCTTGATTGACAGCGCGTCGAGACAAAAAACGCTGGCAAGCGTGAAAAGCGTTGCCGATTTGTTTTACGAACGGGGGATTCTCGTCGACCCGAACGTGGAAAAGGATTTGTTTTCGGGGATTTCGCGGGTGAAAAGTTATTTAAACCGTTCTAACGGATTGCCGAATATCTATATTTTTAAAAATTGCGTGCGCTTGATTGCCGAAATAAAAGGATATTATTGGGGAAGCGGGGATACGCCGAAAAAGGCGGACGACCACGCGCTGGACGAGATGCGCTATTATTTGATGAGTAAGCCCAAGCGCAGTTTGCCTATTTTGAATAAGACGGCGATACAAAAGGATAAGGAAAGTATGATACGCCATTTAAAGCGGGGCGGTTTGGAACGATAAAAAAGGAGGGTGAAAGGTGGATAAGAAGGAAGAAAAATTGAGCGACGCGCTGTTGAAAGTAGCGCTTGGTTTTCAAGTGTCGGAGACGGTGGAAGAATACGCCGACGTGGACGGAGCATTAAAGCTCACCAAACGGAAAAAGACGAAAAAGGACGTGCCACCCGATTTGAAAGCGGTGCAAATTTTGCTGTGCGAAGCGGAAAAAGGGAGCGTTTCTACAATGAGCGACGAGGAATTGCAAGAGGAAAAAGGACGGCTGTTGCGTTTGTTGGAAGAAATGCAAAAAATAAACGAAAAGGGGGAGCAGGTATGCGTTGAAAAGGAAAAAACGACGGCAAAGACGGTGAAAAAACCGAAAACGACAAGGGCAAAACCGCGTAAACGCGTGGTGAGAAAAATCAGTAAGGAGAAAAAGGAATGACGGAACAACAAGGCTTTTTATCAAAAGAAGAAGAAAAAAAGTGGAAAGAAAAACGGGACGCGAAGTTGGCAAAAGAGATTACGGAAGATTTTAATTGCCGTAGGGAAGCAAGACGGAGCGTGGAAAACGGTTGGCTGTTGAATATGCAGTTTTTAAGCGGTAATCAATATTGCGACGTGTCGCCGTTCGGTGGTTTGGAAGCGGAAAACAAGCAGTTTTATTGGCAAACGCGACGGGTGTTTAATCATATCGCGCCAATGGTGGATTCCCGTTTGGCGAAACTCGAAAAAATGCGCCCCGTTTTGACGGTGCGGGCGTTTTCCGACGAGGACGGCGATTTGAAAGCGGCAAAGCTCGCTACGGGTGTGTTGAAATACGTGCAAGACAGAATCGGTTTTGGGGAAATCGTGTCGAAAGCGACGGCTTGGGCGGAAACCTGCGGGAGCGTATTTTATAAGGTGCTTTGGGACGAAAACGCCGGCAGAAAGGTTGCCGTAGACGAAAACGGGCAAGGGATTTTCGAGGGGGAAGTGCGCGTGTGCGTCGTTCCACCGTTTGAAATTTATCCCGATAAGCTGTACGCGGAGGGCTTGGACGAAGTGGAAAGTTTGATACACGCCCGTATCGTACCCCTTTCGTACGTGTTTGAAAGGTTCGGCGTGGAAGTGGACGGCGCGCCGAGAGAAACGCTGGGCGTAAGCTACGGTCAAGCGGTTGCGGAAAACCGCCTTTTCGGCGGGGTGGAAGCGTCTACGAATCAAGAAAACGCCGTGCTTTTAATCGAACGGTACAGCGTGCCGAGCGGGGAATATCCCAACGGGAAATTGGAAATCGTTGCGGGTGGAAAACTGCTGTTCGAAGGGGAATTGCCCTATCAAAACGGCGAGCGGAGAGAACGGGCTTTGCCGTTCGTGAAACAAGACTGTTTGCATTTGGCGGGTAGCTTTTTCGGCGTGAGCGTGATTGACCGCTTAATCCCCGTGCAACGGGCGTATAACGCCGTGCGGAATAGAAAACACGAGTTTTTAAACCGCGTTTCGATGGGCGTTTTGACGGTGGAGGACGGTTCGGTGGATACCGACGAGCTTTCGGAAGAAGGGTTGTTGCCCGGTAAGGTGCTGGTGTACCGTCAAGGGGGAAAAGCGCCTGAAATGCTCGATTGCGGAAACGTGCCCGCCGAGTTTTCCGCCGAAGAAGAGTGGCTGGAAAAGGAATTTTCCCTTATCAGTGGGGTGAGCGATTTGTCGCAAAGTTCTACGCCCGCAAGGGTTACTAGCGCGACGGGATTGCAGTTGCTCCTTGCCCAAGACGAATCGAGATTGTCGGTTACGATGGGAAGTATTCAGCGGGCAATGAAAGAAATCGGTAAGCAAATTTTAAGGCTGTACAGACAGTTTGCGGGTTCGGCGCGGTTGATGACGCTTACGGGGGAAAATAAGAAAACGCAGGTGTATTATTTCAACGCGGGCGACCTTGCCGTAAACGACGTGCAATTTGAGGCGCAAGACGCGTCTACGCCCGAAGAAAAACAAGCCGTTTTGTTGCGCTTATACGAAGCGGGCGTGTTGACGGACGGCGACGGGAAGTTGACGACGGAAAGCAAAAACCGTATTTTGGAAGCGTTTGGGTTCGGCTCGTTGGAAAACGCGCGGGATATATCCGCTTTGCATATCGCGAAAGCGGGCGAAGAAAATCTGCTTATGAAAGAAGGGGACGTGGATTGCGATTCGTACGACGACCACGCGCTACATATCACCGAACATACGAGATTTTTACTGTCGTCGGAATTTAAAAAGTCGGCGAATGCGGAAGCGTTGAAAGGGCGTTATACGGCGCACTTGAACGAACATAAAAACGCGTTGAAAAAAGAAAACGCGGAAAATAACGATAAAAAATAAAAAAAACGGAGGGTTATAAATTATGAAGGTAGAAAAGGAGAACGTTGGCGTTAAGGGCTTGGAAACGGAGCAAAGCGCAAAGGCGCAGGCAATCGGGGGCGGGGAAAAACCCGATAAAATAGGCTCGACGGTGTGGGATAAGTTTAAGGACGCGGACGCCCTTGCAAAGGCATACGATTCGTTGCAGTCGGAATTTACAAGGCGCAGTCAAAAATTGCGCGAGCTGGAAAGACGGTTGGAAAATTTCCATTCGCAAAACGCAGAGAAAAACGAACCGCAAAAGGGGGCGGAAAAGCTCCGTAAAAATGCGGAACGGCAACGGGAAGAATCGCGCGTGTTTAACGAATTCGTGGAAGATTTGGAACGCGCCGTGCAAACCAAAGCGGAAAAAGGCGAAGGGCAAACCCAAGCGGTGGAAACAAACGACGAACGAACGGCTGAAAAAGAAAGGCCCGTAAAATCGGAAACGACCGAAGAATTTTTCAAGGAAGAAGAATTGCCCGTTTTGCAAGCGGACGGGACGGAAAAAACCGTTGATTTAAACGCCGTAAACAATTTCAAGGAAGAAAGCGCTGTTGCAAACGACGCGGAAAGCGTCGTCGTTGCGCCCGTCGCAGAGCGTATAAAAACGGCTCTGTCTTCCGACGAGTTGTACGAGCGGGCAAGCAAGGACGAAACCGTGCGTTTAAAAATTATCGGGGAATATCTCTCTTCGCTTGGAAAATCGGTTGCGCCAATGATGACGAGCGGGGCAGGCGGGTATGCTACGCCACCCGCAAAGGCAAAAACGATTGCCGAAGCGGGAAATATGGCGCTACGTTTTTTTAAAAAATAACGGGGAAACGCCTAAAACGGACGGGGCGAATACCTAAAAAATTATAAAGTCCGAAAAAACGATTAAAAAGGAAAAAAGGAGAATTTTATTTTATGATTACGATTGAAACGGCAGATAACGCATTGAAATCTTTTTATTTGGACGCGGTTACGGAAGCGCTTGATTTGAAGGCAAATCCGCTTCTTGCGCAATTCGCGCGCTCGACGGCGGACGTCGTGGGGAAAGACGTGAGAAAGCTTGTGAAATACGGCGTAAGCGGTGGTATTGGCGCGGGCAGTGAAACGGGGAATTTACCCGCCTCGTCGGAAGGGGACAAAGTGCAATTCGTATCCACCCTTAAAAACTTATACGGTACGATTGAAATTTCCGATAAGGCGCTCCGCGCGTCGGCAAACAACGAAGGCGCGTTCGTCAATCTTTTAAACGACGAAATGCAATCGTTGATTAAAAGCGCGTCGTTTAACTTTGGTAGAATGTTGTACGGCGACGGTACGGGCGTGCTTAGCCCCGTGATAGCCATTGAAGCGAATAACACAATTTGGGTGGAAAACGTGAGAAATTTGGTGGAAGGTATGATTATTGATATTTCGACGGACGAAGACGAAATATTGCCCGAATCTTCCGGCCGTAAAATTTTAAGCGTCGACCGCGCGAACTACCGTATTCGTGTGAGCGGTGCAACCCTTGCTGAAAGAGATACGATGGGTGGTTTCGTCTATTTACACGATAGCAAAGGATTTGAGTTGACCGGTTTGAAAGCGATTTTCGGCGACGGTGAGCTTTACGGTGTGGATAGAAGTAAAACGCCGATTATGAAGCCTTATAAAAACGAGGAAACGGGGCATATCAGCGAAAATATCATTCAAACGGCGATGGATATGATTGAAGAAAATTCGGGAAGTAAAGTAAACTTTATCGTTTGTTCGTGGGGGGTTAAACGCGCTCTTGCCGAATATTACAGAGAATATAATATGGCAATTCCTACTATGGAATTCGAGGGCGGATTTAAGGCAATGAGCTTTAACGGTATTCCCGTCGTTGCCGACCGTTTCTGCCCTGACGGCACGATGTATTTACTCAATACCGACGATTTCAAAATTCATCAGCTTTGCGATTGGAAGTGGTTGGAAGGGGAAGACGGCAAGATTTTAAAACAAATTCCCGGCAAACCCGTTTATACCGCTACCCTTGTAAAATACGCCGAGTTGATGTGCGAACGTCCTAACGGGCAAGGTATGCTTTCGGGGATTGTCGAAGCGTAAAAAGCGGAAAGAAAAACGGACTGTAAAAACGGTTGATTTTTCTTAAAACGGAGCACCCGTGTATGCGTTGAACTGCATTTTACGCGCGGTTTCAGCCCGTACACGGGTGTTTCTTTTATAAATGTGAAAAGGAGAGGTTTTTAAGATGAAAGTGAAAGATTGTCTTTTATTGGCGGGGGAACTGTTGGGCTTGGACGGCGCGATAACCGATTTGAACGCTGGAAGTTCGACGAGTGAAGAAACGCAAACGTTGTTACGCTGTTTTCAGTTGGTGCAAAGCGAGTTGGCGTTGGATTATTTGCCACTTTTTGCCGAAGACGAAGTGGAAACGGAAACGGGCGCGGTGTTCTTTTCCGAATTGACCTATCCGCCCGTGCGTATTTTGAAAATAACTGGTAAAATCGGCGGAGAGTTGGATTTTACGCTCTTTCCCGAATACGTAAAAACGGAAGCGGGGAAATTGAAAGTGTGCTATACGTACGCGCCGACGGAAAAAACGATAGACGACGAATGCGATTTTGCGTTGGGCGTTTCCACGAGATTGGTGGCGTACGGCGTGGCAAGCGAATACGCGTTGGCGGTTGGTTTGTACGAAGAAGCGAACGTTTGGGAAAAGAAATACAAGGACGCGATTTCTGCCGTTTACCGCTTAAAACGCGCAAAGCCGATTAAATCGAGAAGGTGGGTGTGAGTATGGGAAGATTGCCGAAATTGAAAAATAAAAAAAGTCCGTTTGGAAAAACGGAAATTCTTTCTTTCGAGCGGTTTGATTTTGATTTTTCCGCTACTTCCAGCGGGGATTTATCGGCGGGAGAACGGTTTGTTGCCGTCGAGGGGGAAAATTGTTACGCGGATAAGGAAGGTTTGAAGGCGGGCGTGGGGCTCGTGCCGTTTACGCCCTTTAACAAGCGTTTGCCCTCCCTTTCGGGATTGACGGTGAAAGAAACGTTTTTATTGCCCGTTTGGGAAAGAGAAAACGTATATACCGAAAAATTGGGCGTTTTGGCAGAATACGGCGTTTTGTATTATTTGACAAGCGGAGACGACGCGTTTGAAAAGGTGGTTGTGCTCGGCGGGGATATGAAACCTGTAATTGCGATGGACGGCGACGGGAAAATATACCCGTTGTTTGCTAACGGCGGATTGTTTTATCAAGCGGACGACGGAATGCAAACGGTGATAAACGAGGGGGTTGCGCCGATTGCGTGCGTGTATAAAAACCGTGTGTTTTGCGTAATCGAGCCGTTTACGATTGCGTATTCCGCTGCGCTTGCGCCTTGTGATTTTTCCGAAAGCATCGACGATAGCGGGCGCATTTCCTTTCCGAGTGAAAAGGGGAAAATCGTCGGTTTGTTGCCCTTTGAAGAAAGTTTGTTCGTGTTTTACGAATACGGCGTTTCCCGTTTGGCGTTGGCAGGCAGAGCGCGGGAATTTACGATGGAAAAATTAGAATACGGCGGTGGAAAAATATTGCAAAATTCTATCGGCGTTTGCGCGACGGGCGGGGCAAAAATCTTTTTCTTGGCGAGCGACGGGCTGTACGCGTTCGACGGGAAAAAGGCGCGGAAAATTTGTAAAAATTTAGACGTTAAGCCGTTGCAAAAGAACTGCGTTTGCCAATGCGCGGAAAGTCTTGGAAAATATTTCGTTACCTTTCAAGACGGAGCAGGCGCGCAAAAGACGCTCGTCGTCGACGGGGAAACGGAAAGCGGGTATTACGCGTTTGACCTTGCGGGGTTGAGTCAAGTTGGCGGAAAGGCGGTGTGTCAACTTGGCGATACGCTCGTTGAAGTGGTGGACGCCGGTGCGTTGCCAAGCGGTTCGGCTTGCAGTTTTCAAGCGCTTGACGTTCGGTTTGGCAAAGGCGTGAAAACGGTGAAATCGCTTACTTTTTACGGCGAAGGACGAATGCAAGCAACGATAAAATGTAACGGACGAACGGTGAAAAAGAGCTTGTTTTTTGCAAAAGGAGTGGCGAAAACGCCCGTGCGGTTGCGTGGGGAAACGTTCGATTTTATCCTTTCGCTTGATAAAAATACGGTGATTCGACGTTTGGACGTGGAGCTTGGCGTTTGCGACTTTAAAGGTTGAAAGGAGAAATTTTATGATAATTGACATTATAAATTATACGGACGAGCAGTACGCTGCGTTGTCGAAAGAACAAATTTTGGAAGTGCAATCCGCGCAACTGAAAAAGAATAAGCTTTTGACGAAAATGCAAGCGGAATTGGATACGGAAAAGCACCGTTTGGTGAAAAACGGGGTGTATTTTTCTAAAATATTTTCGTTGTATCAAGAAAAATTGCAACGGCAATACGAAGCGGAAGTGGAACAACTTCGCGAATCGTTGCTCTTTTACTTGCGGTTTTCTTCGAAACCGTCCGATTCGGAAACGGAATCCGTGCCGTACGAAGTGGATTATTCGTTGTCGATTGGCGACCGTTACGCGCTCGTTAAAGAACATTATTTAACCGCGTACGACGACTCGCAAGAAAGGTTTAACGCTTTTAAAACGGATACCGTTGCGTTGCAATATCTCGGGGAAATGTATTCGTTTGTGTACGACGAGTTTTATAATATGATTATAAAAGATTCGTAAAAAAAGGTGTAGCGGGTGGGATAAGGGGGGCTCGCCGTAGTTGGAAAGGACGGCGGGGTGAATAAAAAAATTTAAAAAATTTCCAACCGTTTTTCTTTTTACGTTGTCTATATTTGCGAAAGGGCGTGAAAAGCACGCTACAATACAAAAAAAGGAAGGTAAAGGAAATGAAAAAAACGGGATTTTGGAAAAAGTTGACTATGGGCGCTTTGGCAATCAGTTTCGGCGCGTCGTTGTTGGCGTGCGGAAGTGGCGCGCAAACGGAAGCAGGCGCGGATAGCGCGTATTTGGCGGTGGATATCAATCCGTCGGTAGAGTTTATTATTAAGGACGGCAAGGTTTCGGGTGTTACTGCCGTAAACGACGACGCGTACGTGTTGATTTCGGGGGTAACGTTTGAAGGGTTGACTGCCGAAGACGCGGTGAAAAAGATTGTCGACCTTGCGGAAGAACTCGGGTATCTTACCCAAGCAAACCGCGACGTGAAAATTACCGTTGCGTCAGACGACGACGGGTATGCGAAAAAGGTGGAAGATTGGGCGAAACGGGGCGCGGAACTTGCAAGCACGTTGGCGCGAGTAAATACCGACCCCAGATTTGCCGACGAATGGACTTGTAAAAAGCTTAAAGAAGAAGGTTTGCCGAACGTGTTTGATAAAATGGACGCGAAAAAAGTGCGACTTATCGAGGCGATTATGCGTTACGACGATACGATGACGTATGAAAAGGGCGTGGCTATGTCGTTTGAAGAATTGGCGGAGCTTTTGGACGATTATATGGAAACGTATAAAGAACTCGTAACCGAAGAACTTCGCAACGATTTCAAGGAAAAGATGGAAGAATGGTATGCGCAAGTAGAAACGCAAATTGCGACGTTGTACGAAAGGTTTGCGCCGCCGGCATACGCGGAATTATGGGAACAAGCGCAAGCGTTAGAGAAAGCGTATAAAACGTTGGAACAAACGGTGGAAATGCAATTAGCGGAAACGTCGGTGCTTGAAAATGCGGACGTCGCTTCGTTGCTTTCTTCGTTGCATATCGACGTGGAAACGGCGTTTGCGGAATTTGAAATTGTGAATGCCGATACGTTGCAACGTTACGTGGAAAAATATTTAGAAAAAGCGTTTAGACGGGGTGAGTTGAAAGACGTACTGCTTGAAGGCGAAACGGACGTAAAAACGTACGTGCACGACGTATTGGATAATTTGGAAGGTTTGTTGGACGCTTACGACGAAGATAATTACGTGCTCACCCAAGCGGACGTGGACGCGATAAAAGCGGTTGTCGGCGAAACGGTTGCATTGACGGCTGGAATGACGCTTGACGAGTTGGAAGAAATCGTGGAAAACGTAGAGGACGCGTTGGAAAATGCTTGGGACGAGTTGGACGGCGTTACGAAAAAAGTGATTGAAGAGGGAATCGAAGCGATTAAGGCGACGATGGAAACTTTACATTCGCATAAACAGGACGTTATGAATGCTTTGAGAGATAAAATCGAAGCAGGCAAAGATTTTTGGAAAGATATGAAAGACAACCGTAGACCAAATCCCGAAAACGGCGGTGATGCGGGAAGCGATGAAGCGGCTTGATAAACGAATCGCTTGACGAAAAACGTAAAATTATGATACAATAAATTCGGGGGAGAGTGTAACGCTCTCCCTGAAAAAAACGAAGGACGGCGCGCGAATGAGCCTTGACAAGCTTGCGTTGAAAATTGCCAAACGGGACGAAAAAGCGTTTGAGCGTTTATATGAAGATTTGCGACGGGTGGTATTCGCCGTATGTCTTGGCGTGGTTAAAAATCGCGGGGTTGCCGAAGAATTGACGCAAGAAACGTTCGTTACCGTTTGGCAAAAGACGGCGGAATTTCGCGGAGTGGGATATAAAACTTGGATTTTAACGATAGCGCGAAACAAGGCAATTACGCTATTGAAAAAAAGGCAACGGGAAACGCCGGTGGATTTTTCGGAGAATGAACGGTTGGGCGGTTTTTTCGAACCGCAAATGGAAGTGGGCATTGCTTTGAAATGGGCGTTGGAAACGTTGGACGAGCAAGACAGACAAATCGTTTTGATGCGAAACGCGGGAATGAAAGCAAAAGAAGTGGCGGAGATTTTACAATTGCCACGTGGGACGGTGTCGTGGCGGTACGCCGAAGCGTTGAAAATTTTAAAAGAAAAATTGGAGGAAGCGTAGTATATGAAAAAATCGGATATTGAAAAAAGACTGCAAAGCGATTTGAAAAACGCTACGCCGTCCGATTTTGAAAGTTTGAAGCGCGCTTGCGGTTTGCAGGGCGAAAAACGTTTGGCGAAAGCGACCGTTCCCGTTTATAAACGCGCGGTTGCCACTGCGGGCGGAGGCGCGACGTCCAAAGGCGGATTTTCGTTTGGGAAGATTATGGCGGGAACGCTTGCGTTTGCGCTTGCCGTCGTGGTGGCGGTTACCGCTTTATTTGGATTGTTCGGTAGGAAAAATAAGCCCGTCGGGGGATATTTTATACTCGACATCAATCCGTCGGTGGAAATTGATTACGACGCGGACGGAAAAGTTACGGAAGTGATTGGTTTAAACGAAGACGGCAGGGTGTTGTTGTATGGTTTACAGTCGCAAAAAGGGAAAACGTACGACGACGTGGCGAACGTGATAGTTAACCGTTGTTTAAAATTGGGATATTTTACGGTGGAAGACGTAAATAACGCTATTCTCGTTTCGGCGACGAGCTTGAAAGGGGGAAAGGACGAAACGCGTACGAATGAGATGAAAGTGGCGCTTACAAACGTTTTTTCGGAAAAGAAAATGGCGGGCGTCGTGATTACGGGCGTTGTGAACGAAGCGCTAAACGAAACGGCGACGAGCTATGGAATAGACGTACAAAAGTACGGATTGATTTTGCATTATTTAAAGCTTTGCAATTTAGACGAGAATTCGGAAAACGGGCAAGCGGTATTGCGGGAATACGCTAAAAAATCGGTGCGGGCGTTGTACGAGGCGATTGACGATAAGCAAGACGAAATCGAAGAAAACGAAGCGTTTGCGCCGTTGGCGGAAAAAATAGAGCATATTATCGACAGCCTTGAAAGCACGCAAAGTGAAGCTATGCTGGATATTTTGAAACGCGTAGTGGAAGATATGAAAAAAGCGGAAACGATTGGCGATTGCTTTGTGAAAAAGGGGATATTGCTGAATGCGTTAAACGGCTTGAAAGAAGAGAGCCCGAGTTTGAAAGACGCGATTGAACGGGTGGAAGCGGATATTGAAACCGCTTTTGAAAATTGGTTTGAGAACGAAACGTTTCAAAAGTGGGGAAAAACGGTGGAAGACTTGTTTAACGAACGGGAAGACAAGTATCGTGATAATCCCGATACGGGCGGGGAAAATTTCGATTACGAAAATTGGTTGGAAGAAAACCGTAAGCACGAAGAAGATTTTTCGTCCGATTGGTTTGGCAAAAAGAACGAGTGGAAAGAACTGAAAAGACCGTGAAAAATTTGCGGGTGTTTCCCGTAGGGAAAAGAAATCGATAAAAAAAGGACGGTTTCGTGAAAAAGTGAGGCAAGCGAGCGTTTACTCGCTTGCTTTTTTCGTCGCGATTTGTTATAATAAAGCGGAAAAAATATAAAAGTGGCGGGTTTTGCCACGAAAGGAGCTTATATGCCGAAAATTGCCGTTAAAAAATTAGACGAAAGAGCCGTTTTGCCGACCTACGGTTCGGCGTTTTCCGCAGGCGCGGATTTGTACGCCGTTTTGGACGGGGAGCTTATTATTCAACCGAACGAAACCAAACTCGTTCGTACGGGGCTTGCTATGGAAATACCCGAAGGGTTTGCGGGGCTGATTTACGCGCGGAGCGGGCTTGCCACCAAGCGCGGACTTGCGCCTGCGAATAAAGTGGGCGTGGTGGACGCCGATTACCGCGGGGAAATTATGGTGGCTTTGCACAACCATTCTTCTATGCCTCAAACGGTGGCGGTGGGCGAACGGATTGCGCAACTCGTCGTCGCTCCCTTTTTAAAGGCGGAATTTGAAGAGGCGGACGAACTTTCTTCCACCGTGCGCGGGGAAGGCGGGTTCGGCAGTACGGGCAGGAAATAAGGGCGAAAGGCGGAGCGTAAATTTATGTCGATGAGAATGAGAAAAAAGCGGAATTTCGACGCGCGTATGGAAGCTTGCGCACGGTTGTTGCTGGCAAAGGGCGCGAACGGGATTTTGAATATGAAAGAGGCGGCGGAAAATTACCGCGCCTTGATTGATTTTAAAAACGCGTTTGGAAACGATAATCCCGTGTGGCTGGAAATCGGTTGCGGAAAGGGTGGGTTCGTTTGCGCGGTGGCGGAGAAACAGCCCAGCGTAAATTTTTTGGCGCTTGAAAAAATGAGCAACGTGATTTTGACGCCGATGGAAGAAGTGGCAAAACGCGGTTTGGAAAATATCCGCTTTTTAAATATCCGCGCCGAGTGTTTGCCTTGTTATATCCCCGAAAACAGTTTGGACGGGATTTATTTAAATTTTTCCACGCCGTTGCCAAAGCTGGGTTACGCTACGCAACGCTTGACGCACCGTAATTTTTTAAACGCGTATAAAAAGTTGCTTAAAAAGGGCGGGCGGATTTTGCAAAAAACGGACGATAGGGATTTTTTCGAGTTTTCGCTTGAAGAATATAAAGCGTGTGGATTTGCGTTGGAAAAGGTAACCTACGATTTGCACGAAAAGGGGAATCCCGATTGGAACGTCGTTACCGAATACGAACAAAAATGGGTGGAACGCGGTTTGCCGATTCACCGCGTGGAAGCGGTGTTTACGGGAAAGTAACGTCGCCCCGTTTATGCATACGACAACGTAGTCGGTTAAAAGACAAAAAACGACGGGAATAGATTTGCAAAAAGAATGCGATAATTAAGATATGGCTAAAAAGAAATTGATTTTAAAAAAGATTTTATGCGGAGCGTTTTGCGTGGCGGTTGCGCTTTCGACGTTTGGAACGGCGGGGTGCAAGGACGCTGTGGACGGGATAACCGTGTATATGCCAAGCGGCGCGCCCGCGTTGGCTTTGGCGAAGTTGATGCACGAAGATACGGCAAGCGACGGCGTAACCTATCAAGTTGTAAATCCGACGACGATTGTTTCGTACGTAACTTACGAAGATTCGTCTAAAAACGCCGATTTGTGCGTGTTGCCAAGCAACGTGGCGAGCGCGAAACTCGGCGACGGAACGCGTTACCAAATGCTTGGCGCGGTTACGCGTGGGAATTTGTTTTTGTTAGCGGAAAAGGGTACGCCTAAATTAGAAAGCGTTGCGGACTTGGAAGGAAAGACGGTGGGCGTTTTAAGCACTCAAATAAACAACGTGCCCGGTTTGACTTTTAAAGCGGTGCTTAAAAAAGCGGGCTTGGAACAAGGCGTTACGATAAACGGGATTACGGATATAACGGGCGATTGCGATTATTATTTATACGCCGAGCCGATGGTAAGCGAGAAAACGGCAAGCGGGGACTATACCGTCGTGGGGGATTTGCAAGCGTTTTATAAGGATACTTTTGAAACGGAAATGGACGGATATCCGCAAGCGGTTATGGTGGCGAAAAAGAGCTTGATTGCAGAAAAAAACGATTGGGTGGAAGCGTTTTTAAAGCAAGTGGAAGAAAGCGCCGAGTGGGTTTTGCAAGCGGACGGGGCGACTTTGGTGAGCGCCGTTTCGTCGCATTTTGCGGATAAGACCGTGCAAAGCGGGTTAAAGGCGGAGATTTTGACGGAAAATACGATTTCGCGGTGCGGAATACGCTTTTCGTACGCTTTGGATTGTATGGCGGAAACGACGACCTTTTTGGGGGAAATCGGCGCGCGTGAGCCGTCGGAGACATTTTTCTATACGGGTAAATAGTAAATGGCGGAGAAAAACGGGAAGTGAAAAATTCGGTGTTAAAAAATTGTATCGTTTGGCTTACGACGATTGCGTTGATATGCGCGGTTTGGATTGTTGCGCATAAAATCGTTGGAAACGAACTGATATTGCCCGACTTTTTCGAGAGTGCGAAAAGGATTGGCGGACTGTTTTCGTCCGCTACTTTTTGGCGGGCGTTCGGCGGTACGCTTTGGCGGGTGTTGCGCGCCTTTTTTATTTCTTTTATTTTTGCGGTGATAACGGCGGTGATTGCATACCTGTTGCCTGCATTTTCTAAAATTTTTGCGCCGATTACGGCGATTTTCCGTTCCGTGCCGACGCTTGCGATTTTGCTTATCGTACTGCTTGCGACGAATGCGGACGGCGCGCCCGTCGTCGTGGCGTTTTTTACGCTCTTTCCCACCTTGTACGCGGGGGTGTACGCCGCGCTTTGTCAAGTGGATAGCGGTTTGGTGGAGATGAGCAAGGTGTATAACGTGCCACTTTATAAACGGGTGTTTTCCTTGTACGTGCCTTGCGCGTTGCCGTACGTTACGCGGGTGAGCGCGGGGGCGTAGTCCCTTGCTTTGAAATTGGTGGCGTCGGCGGAAGTGTTGGCGAGTACCTTTCAAAGCGTGGGTGGAATGATGCAAGACGCGAAAAACGCGTTGGATACACCGCTTTTGTTTGCGCTTTTGATTGTAACCGTTTGTTTAGGACTTATTTTAGAAGGGCTGGGCGCTTTGATTGCTTATTTCGTCGAAAGGTGGAGAAAATGAAGATACGCGTTTCGAAATCGTACGGTAAAATTTGCGTGTTTGATAATTTGGAATTAGAAATCCCCGACGGCGAAATTTTTTGTTTGCTGGGGCAATCGGGCGCGGGAAAAACCACCCTTTTGAATATTCTTGCGGGGCTGACTTCGTTTGACGGGGAAGTGGAAACGGCGGGCAAGAAAATCGGGTATATTTTTCAAGAACCGCGACTCGTGCCGTGCTTGACGGTGGAAGAAAATCTTACCTTTGCGGGGGCGAGAATAGAAAACGCGAACGCGTTGTTAGAAAAATTGGGTATGTCGGCGCATAAGCGGAAATATCCTTGCGCTCTTTCGGGTGGTGAAAAACAACGGGTGAATATTGCGCGGGCGTTTTTGTCGGGCGGGGAATTATTGCTACTTGACGAGCCGTTTGCGGGGTTGGATTTGGCGCTGAAAGTGGCGCTTTGGGAAACGTTTGCCGACCTTTGGAAAGAAAAAAAGCCAACCGTCGTGATGGTTACGCACGATTTGGACGACGCGTGGGCGCTGGGGCATACGGTGGCGTTGTTGCAAGGTGGAAAAATCGTTTATGAGGCAAAACCCAATCGGGCGGAGTTGCCGTCTACCTACGGCGGGTACGACGTGGAAAAGGAAAAATTGGCGAAAAGGTTAATCGGGGGCGAGAAAATATGAAAGAGCGGACGGCGGGAAAGATAGAAAAAAAGGAAATATCCAAAGCGACGTTGGCGCGTATGCCGTTATATTTGCATTATTTGCAAGAAGCGAGCGCAAAGGGCGTGGAATATATTTCGTCGACGGCGCTTGCGCAAAGTATCACCGTTTCTTCCGTTTTGGTGCGCAAAGATTTGGAGATGGTGTCTTCCGAAGCGGGCAGACCGCGTTTGGGGTTCGTCGTCAGCCGTCTTATCGTGGATATTGAAAAGTTTTTAGGCTACGACAACCTTTCCGACGTGATTATCGTCGGCGCGGGTGGGCTTGGACGGGCGTTTTTGGGCTACGAAGGGTTTAAAAGCAACGGCTTGAACGTGGTGGCGGCGTTTGACAACAATCGGGCGATTGTAAACGGGGAGATTTTTGGAAAACCGATTTTGCCAATGGAAAAATTGCAATCGTTCGTGCAAGAAAAAGCTATCCGTATTGCCGTCGTAACCGTGCCCAAGCACGCGGCGCAGGAAGTGGCGAACGCGTTGGTGGACGCGGGAATTAAGGCGATTTGGAATTTTGCGCCCGCGCCCGTACGCGTACCCAAAGGCGTTTTGCTAAAAACGGAAGATTTGGCGGCGTCGCTTGCGATTTTGGCGGGTAAGCTCTATCAAACGAGCGAACGGGAAACGCCGTTAAACGACGCTTGACAAAAGCGCGGATTTATGATATAATATCTACGAAAAATACGAGAAAGTATATAGGAGAGATTGGATAATATGAGAGGATTGGAAACGTCCGTTAGAAGACTTCGCCACGAAGTGTTTAAAGAAGTGGCAAGGGTGGCTTACGAAGAACCGCCTGAAAAGGTAAACGACGCGGTGGAGGCGATTCCGTATAAAATTACGCCCACTGAAAATCCCCGTTTTCGTGAAAGCATTTACCGTGAACGGGCGATTGCGGCAGAACAGGTGCGACTTGCAATGGGTATGTCGTTGCGTCCGTCCGATAAGCCCGTGCATATTACGGCGGGGATTGACCAAAGCGATATTTCCGATAAGTATTACGAACCGCCTTTGATGCAAGTGATTCCGTCGGCGTGCGATAAGTGCCCCGATAATTTGTACGAAGTGAGCAATCAATGCCGTAGTTGCGTGGCGAAAGCGTGCGTGGCGGTGTGCCCGAGAAACGCGATTTCCGTCGTGGACGGCAAAACGGTTATCAATCAGGAAAAATGTATCCGTTGCGGGAAGTGTAAAAAGGCTTGCCCGTACGACGCGATTGCGTATAAACAAAGACCTTGCTCGCGCGCGTGCGGGATTGGCGCGGTGTCGACGGACGAGCTGGGCAGAGCGAAGATAGACAACGATAAATGCGTTGGGTGCGGTCAATGTATGGTGAGTTGCCCGTTTGGGGCGATTGCCGATAAATCGCAAATATTTCAGCTGATTCGCGCGATTCGAAAGGGGGATTACGTCGTGGCGGAACTTGCCCCCGCCGTGATGGGACAGTTTGGCGAAGGGATTACCCCCGCGATTATCAAAGGCGCGTTGATGGATATCGGTTTTAAAGAAGTGCACGAAGTGGCGAGCGGTGCGGACGTGGCGGCGGCAACCGAAGCGCATCATTATGTGGAAGACGTGGTGAAAGGGGATTTGCCGTTTTTGCTTACGTCTTGTTGTCCCGCTTGGGCAATGCTTGCAAAAAAACAATTCCCGCAACTGATTGACAAAGTGTCGCAAGCGTTGACGCCGATGGTGGCAACCGCGCGGAAAATCAAACAAAGAACCCCCAACGCGCGGGTAGTGTTTATCGGACCTTGCGCGGCGAAAAAATTGGAAGCGTCTCGCGTGTCCGTGCGTAGCGACGTGGATTTCGTAATTACCTTTGAAGAATTGGCGGGTATTTTCGACGCGAAAAATATAGATTTTTCCAAATATCAAGGGGAACGTTCTATTCACGAAGCGACGGGCGCAGGGCGCGGTTACGCCGTTGCGGGCGGTGTGGCGTCGGCGGTGGAAAAATGTATTCGCGCGTATTATCCCGACGTGGACGTGAACATTCAACACGCGGAAGGCTTGTCCGATTGTAAGAAAATATTATTGCTTGCCAAACTTGGTAAATTGGACGGTTGCTTGATTGAAGGTATGGCTTGTCCCGGGGGGTGTATCGCGGGGGCAGGTACGAATATAGCCGTTGAAAAAGCAGCGAAAGAAGTGCAAAAATTCGTGGAAAATTCTACGAAGAAATTGCCACAAAAGGATTTGTACGAAATTGATTTGCCGTAATTTTTACGGCTTTTCCATTTTGTAAAGGAGCGTTTATGTACGCGTTTGCACCGCAAAAATATAAAAACAAGAGATTGTGCGTCGCTCTTTCGGGGGGCGTGGATTCGGTGTGCTTGTTGCATTATTTGCTTTCCTTAAAGGAAACGGGCGGTTTTTCGTTGTCGGCGGTGCACTGCGAACACGGTATTCGCGGGGAAGAAAGCGTAGAAGATATGCGTTTCGTGCAAACGCTTTGTCAAAATTACGGCGTGCCCCTTCTCCTTTTTCGGGAAGATTGTATCGCGCGCGCAAAACGGGATAAAGTGAGCTTGGAAACGGCGGGGCGAGCGTTTAGAAAGGAAAGTTTCGCTACGGTTTTGGCGAAAAATAAGGCGGATTTTATCGTTACGGCGCATCACGCCGACGACGAGGCGGAAACGGTGCTTTTCCGTATTGCGCGCGGTACGGCGCTTTCGGGCGCGGGCGGTATGAAAGCGGAAGATGGGCAAATTCTCCGTCCGTTTTTAGCTTGGAGCAAAGACGAAGTGTACGCGTACGCGAAAAAATACGAGTTGGACTACCGTCAAGACAAAACGAATTTCGAAATGGACGCTACGCGGAATAAGTTGCGATTGGAAGTGTTTCCAGCGTTGGAAAACGCCGTCGCGGGGGCGAAAGGGAATTTTGCGCGGTTTGCCCAAGTGGCAGGGGAAGACGACGAATTGTTGTGCCGTTTAAGTAAGGCGTTGATTACGCAAACGGAAAAGGGATTTTTGGTGGCGTTTAGTAAAGAAAAACCGTTGCAAAGTCGGGCGTGTTTGTCGGTGATGAAAGCGCTGGGCGTTACGCACGATTATACTTCGTTGCATTTAGAAAGCTTGTATTCGTTGCAAGATTTGGAAAAAAATGCGAAAATCAACCTACCGCAAGGGGTGGTGGGGGTAAAGACGAAAGACGGGATTTTCTTTTGTAAAATGGAAGAAAAGGAAACGGTTTATCTTGCGGAAAATATGCCCGCTCCTTATAAAGAAAAAGATTTCGACGGGGGTACGTATGCGGTGAAAGTGGATTTTGCGCCGATTGTTTGTGAAAACGCGGTGGGCGTGGAATTGCGCTTTGACGGGGATAAATTGCCCAAAGACGCCGTATGGAGAACGCGCAGGGACGGGGATTTTTTCGTGAAATTCGGCGGGGGAAAGAAAACGCTTAAAAAGTTTTTAAACGAGAAAGAAATACCCGTTGAAAAGCGCTCGGCTTTGCCACTTTTGGCAAGTGAAGAAACGGGGGAAGTGTACGCCGTTTGCGGGGTGGAAATTGCCGATAAAATTAAGGTGGACGAAAAAACTTCGCGCACCGTTTACGTACGATTGATAGAAAAATAAAACAACCGCGCGGGAATACACCGCGCGGTTTTGCTTGGTTTAACGTTGTTTGCGGGCGCGGATATATACGCTCCCCGTTTTTAATTTACAGCCGTTGGATTTGGCTAATTGGGAAACGCCGACGACTTGGTAACCCGCGTTTTTTAAATCGGGCAACAACCGTTTCACAGCTGAAACCGTTTCTTCGTAGCCGTCGTGCATTAAAACGATTGCGCCGTCCGATTTGTTTTTCCACACCGTATCGTAAATTTCTTCCGCTTTTTTGCCTTGCCAATCGAGTGTGTCTATCGTCCAGTTGATAAGTGGCGTTGTGGATAGTTCTTTGATTTTTTCGTTGCATTTTCCAAACGGCGTGCGGATTAGATGTAACCTTTTACCGTCGAACCGCTGTAAAATATCGTCCGTTTTTTTTATTTCGTCGCGGATTTTTTCGTCCGTTTGCTTGGTAAGGTCGAGATGAGAATAGGTGTGATTGCCAAGTTCCATTTGCATAGCGTTCGCTACGTGGAAAAAAGGGGCTACGTTGTTGTCGAAACGGTAGCCGTTGACGAAAAAGGTGGCGGTTGCGGGGCAATCGGGATTGCTTTCGTTAAAGGACGCGTATAAGGCGAGCAGAGTTTCAAGGGTGGCGCTCGGCGCGTCGTCGAACGTGAATGCGATAAGCTTGCGCGAACGGTTTACGTTGGAAACGTCGACGTGTTCGTCGTTCAAGTCGGAGGCCAAGCGGTCTTAGGAAGA
>JAZNIR010000121.1:0-2424 GCA_045577595.1 Candidatus Scatosoma sp. | reverse complement strand
AGTTGATACGCCTCGGGCACGTCTACGCCGATTTTGTTAAAGTCGACGTCGATGCCTTGTCCTTCTTTGATATATTCGAGCGTGTTTTGTATATCGGTGAGCGTGGTGAGCGCAAGGAAGTCCATTTTCAGCATTCCCACCGCTTCCACTTCTTTCATATCGAATTGCGTAACGATATCGTCTCCGTTTCTTGCCAAAGGTACGTTATCCGAAAGCACTTTGTTGCAAATAACGACGCCTGCGGCGTGTTCGGAAGTGTTTTTCGGCATACCTTCCAATTTCAAGCCCATATCAATTACGCGACGAAGTTCTTCGTTGCTTTCGTAAACGTCGATAAATTCGGGGTTTTTCTTTTTCTTTTGCTCGTCGAGATTTTTTTCGATTTCTTTGCGTTTTTCTTCGTCCAGCGTAGGGTCGGCAAGTTTCGCTTCGATTTTGGGGATTTTCAATCCAAGCAATTCCCCAATCGTCGATTTACCGTCCATAAGCTTTGCCACTTTATCCGTTTCCGAATAAGGCACGCCCATAACCCGCCCCACGTCTTTAATGACGGCGCGCGAGGCAAGCGTACCGAACGTAACGATTTGCGCTACGTTTTCGGGGTGATATTTTTCACGCACGTATGCAATCGTTTCGTGTCTGCGACGGGTGCAAAAGTCCACGTCGAAGTCGGGCATAGATACACGGTCGGGATTTAAGAAACGTTCGAAAATTAAGTCGTATTTCAACGGGTCGACGTCGGTGATGCCGATAGAATACGCAACGATACTGCCTACACCCGAGCCCCGTCCGGGCCCTACGGGTATGCCGTTCAAACGCGACCAGTTAATATAATCCCAAACGATTAAAAAGTAATCGGCAAAGCCCATTTTGATAATAATGCCGAGTTCGTATTCCACCCGCGCCTTGATTTCGTCGGTAATATCCGCGTAACGCCCCGCCAAACCTTTCCACGTTAAATTCGTTAAATATTCGGGAGAAGTCGAGCCGTCGTCCGGCTTATACAAAGGAATGAGCGACGTATCGCGTATCGGCTCGCCTTTGGGGGTTAAATCGAACACGGGTTCTTCGATTTTATTGGCAATCACCCGCGTATTGGTTATCGCTTCGGGGACGTAATCGAAAAGTTCCGCCATTTCGTCGCCCGATTTCATATAAAATTCGTTGGTGCTGAATTTCATTTTCGGCTCGGCAAGCGTCGATTTCGTTTGAATACATAAAAGCACGCTGTGCGCTTCCGCGTCTTCTTTCGCCACGTAATGCACGTCGTTCGTCGCAACGAGCTGTATATCCAATTCGCGCGCGATTTGGATAAGCTCGGGCATAATTTGTTTTTGTTCGGGAATATTATGGTCTTGCAATTCTATATAAAAATCTTCGCCGAATACTTCTTTCATTTCCGACGCAAACCGTTTCGCGCCTTCGTAATCACCCAGCATTAAGCGTTGGGGAATACGCCCCGCCAAACACGCGGAAAGGCATATCACCCCTTCGTGATACTGTTTAATTAAATCGTAACTGATACGCGGTTTTCCGCCGTAATACCCGTCTATATACGAAAGAGAATCGAGTTTGACGATATTTTTATAACCCGTTTTGTTTTTTGCAAGCAAAACGATATGTTCGTAATCCCGCCCCGATTTTTCAAGATGGTTATCTACGGCGTATAATTCGCAACCGATTATATATTTTATCCCTTTTTTAACGCATTCTTCCGCAAAATATAAAGACGCGTACATATTGCCGTGGTCGGTTACCGCACAAGCGTCTATCCCGTTTTTCACGAGATAATCGACGATATCTTCTACGCGCGCCGCGCCGTCGAGCAAACTGTATTCCGTATGTACGTGTAAATGTACGAAATCCGTCATAATACAACCCCTTTTAATCCAATTCGTTAGAAAGTTCGATAAGTTTACGCAATCTGTGATTTAAACAGCTTTTGGATACGTCTAAATATTCCGCCAATTCTTTTAACGACATTTGCGGACGTTCTAACCGCGTTTTTGCAAGCGTTTTCAATTCTTCGCTCAATTCGGCAAAATTCGTTTTTTCTTTGAGCTTTTGTATTGCCACCACTTGTTTCACCGCCGCAATCGCCGTCTTATCCGCGTTCCCCGAAAAACAATTCCGCGCGCGGTTGTCGTGATTGGCGCTATCCCGTTTTTCCACGAACGCGTTAAACTTTTTCAAAGCGGTTTCCGCGCCGATAACCGAAAGAAAATCGGAAATGAGTTCTTTGCTCTTTAAATACACCACGTAATCTTCTTTACGTTGTACGGTTTTGGCAATAATTTCTTCTTCCATTAACAAATCGCAAAAATCGTTTGCCGTTTTTTCGTCCGAAAAGACGATTTCTAAATGATATCCACTGCCGTTTTCGCTGGGCAACGTACAACTTCCGCCCCCTAAAAACGCGCCTTG
>JAZNIR010000120.1:0-4894 GCA_045577595.1 Candidatus Scatosoma sp. | reverse complement strand
TTGTCTTCCTAAGACCGCTTGGCCTCCGACTTCACATTCGACGGGACAAAGTTTACAAGCGGATAACGCCCGTTGCCATTCTGCGTCCATAATTGCTCCTTAAAAATTCGTATATAAATATTATATCAGGAAAGAAAAAATTTTGCAAGCGTGTACGCGGTGTAATAACTTGACAACTATATAGAAATGGTATATAATATTTTAAGTCGTAAATCTTATCATACGGCGACAACTATGTTAAAAAGAGGATTTTTTACATGAAAAAGTTTTTTACCAGCGAAAGCGTTACGGAAGGACATCCCGACAAGGTGTGCGACAACATCTCCGACGGACTTTTGGACGCGATTTTAACCCTTGACCCGTCTGCAAGGACGGCTATCGAATGTTCGGCGGCGTACGACACGTTGCTTATTATGGGCGAAGTAACGACGACGGCGAATATCGACTACGAACAAAAAGCAAGAGAAATTATTAAAAATATCGGCTACGATTTCGGTACGTTTGCTTACGACAAATGCAAAATTATCACGGCAATCCACACCCAATCCCCCGATATCGCAATGGGCGTAAACGCGTCTTTGGAAAGAAAGACGAACGGCGCAGACGAGGCGGAAAATATGCTTGGCGCGGGCGACCAAGGTATGATGTTCGGGTATGCTTGCCGTGAAACGGATGAGCTTATGCCCCTTACCATTTCTTTGTCCCACAAACTTGCCAAGCGTTTGACGGACGTTAGAAAAAACGGTTTGCTTTCCTATCTCCGCCCCGACGGAAAAACGCAAGTTACCGTCGAATACGTGGACGGCATGGCAAACCGTGTGGATACGGTGGTGGTGTCTACGCAACACAGCGCCGAAGTTTCGCAAGGGCAAATCCGCGACGATATAAGAAAATACGTAATCGACGAAATTATTCCCGCTAATCTTATGGACGAAAATACGAAGATTTACGTAAATCCGACGGGGCGTTTCGAAATCGGCGGGCCGGAAGGGGACAGCGGACTTACGGGCAGAAAAATTATCGTGGATACGTACGGCGGAAGATGCGCGCACGGCGGCGGCGCGTTTTCAGGCAAGGACGCTACGAAAGTGGACAGAAGCGCGGCGTATTATTGTAGATATATCGCGAAAAATATGGTGGCGGCGGGGCTTGCGGACGAATTGGAAATCCAAGTAGCTTACGCAATCGGCGTGGCAAAACCCGTTTCCGTTTTCGTGGACAGCCACGGCACGGGCAAGCTTTGCGACGAAAAATTGACGGAAATCATTGAAAAAGAATTCGATTTGCGCCCGTACGCGATTATTCAATCGCTCGGTTTACGGAAACCCGTGTTTAAAAATACGGCGGCGTACGGTCATTTCGGGCGGGACGGTTTTGCTTGGGAGCAAACGGACAAAGCGGAAAGTTTGAAAAAGTATTTATAAATATTGCGAAAATAAAAAAGGGAACTGCGTGGCAGTTCCCTTTTACGTTATAAAAATTTTTATTTCAATTTTTTTAAAAGAGCGATTTCTTTTACGGCAAGGAAAATTTCCAATCCCGCCACCGCAAAGTACAAGGCTTTGGAAAAATATCCACCGCGATATATACACAAAAACACCACGCCCGCCACGATAAGCGCAAGCGCGCCGACGAAACGGATAATTACGCTGACGAGCGTCCATCTTTGTAAACTTGCCCCGTCCGCTTTTTTCGCGTTTGCGCCAACGACGAGTTTCCCAATCGCGCAAACGAATAAAGGACAAGCAAAAATCAACGCGTACGCAATCACGCCGAGAATGCCAAACGCTTCCAAACCGCTATCCGATTTCGTTTCCACGTACTTTCCAAAGGCAACCGCTTCAAAAATTATCATAAATACAGCGAGAATAAGCAAGAGAAAAAAAGTTTTAATATTCGATTTATAAATGCGTTTATTCATAAGTTTACTCCTTTTTCTTTATTATAACACGCTTTTAAAAAAAATGCAATAGGGTATGCAAAAAAAGAAAAAACAAAAAATGAAATTATAAAACAACTTGCCGTAAATCGCTTGCAATTCAAATATTGATGTGTTAAAATAATAGAAAGGGAAAAGGGGACAAGGAAAATGAAACGGACTGTATTTTACGCACAACGTAAAAACGCGTCGACGCGCGTTATTTTCCGTTTTTCCCGTTTACGTTACGGACAAGCAAAGGGAACTCTCTCTTTTAAGCGTTAAAGGAGTAGATTTCCTTTTTTTGCACAAAAGATATATACAAAGGAGTGTTTTACTATGAACAAGAACGGACTTATTTACGACGTTCACGACAGACCCAAGTTCGCGCAAATGCTATTGTTTGCGTTGCAACAAGTGTTGGCAATTATGGCGGCTACGATTGCCGTACCCGCGATTATCGGATTGCCGATGCAAATCCCCGCCGCCTTGCTCGGCGCGGGCGTAGGTACGATAGTGTACTTGCTTTTCACCCGTTTTAAGAGCCCCGTATTTTTGGGTAGCTCGTTTGCCTTTTTAGGCAGTTTGGGAACGGCGGTTACGTACGGTTATCTCGGCATTATCGCAGGTTCAGTGTGCGCGGGGCTCGTGTACGTAGTGATTGCAATCGTGATTCGCTTTGCGGGTACGGATTGGGTGAATAAACTTCTTCCGCCCGTCGTTATCGGGCCTACGGTGGCAATTATCGGATTATCGCTTGCGGGCAACGCAATGGGCGATATCGTAAAGGCAAGCGCGTCCAGCAATCCCGCGTACGGCAGTTATAATCTCGTGGGCTTGCTTTGCGGGTTGATTACTTTCTTCACCGTCGTGATTTGCTCCACGCAAAAACGCGTGAAAATGATGAAGTTAATTCCCTTTATTATCGGGATTGGCGCGGGCTATCTTGCGGCTACGATTTTTACGCTTATCGGCAAAGCTGCGGACGTGGATTATCTTATGATTATCAATTTCCAACCGCTTATCGACAACTTCGTAACGGCGGACGGTTCGTTTAAAGGCTTTACGGCGATTTTAAATTACCCCGATTTCGCTTTATTGGAAGCGGTGAAAGAATTGAAAAACGGCACGGCGCAAATCGCGGGTGCAAAATTGCTCGATTGGAAAGGGTTCGTGGAAGTGGCGATTGCGTTTACGCCCGTAGCGCTCGTCGTATTTGCGGAACATATTGCCGACCATAAAAACCTTTCGTCGATTATCGGCAAAGATTTGATTAAAGAACCCGGACTTAGCA
Organism: Candidatus Scatosoma sp.; assembly: GCA_045577595.1. Taxonomy (GTDB): domain Bacteria; phylum Bacillota; class Clostridia; order Christensenellales; family Borkfalkiaceae; genus Scatosoma. Next base: position 1,682 of record JAZNIR010000120.1, on the reverse strand, counting down.
GAACGTTGCTTGGCGACGGCGTAGGCTCGATTGCGGGTACGTTTATGGGGATTTGCCCCAACACGACGTACGGCGAATCGGTAGGTTGCGTCGCGATTACCAAAAACGCGTCTGTCGTAACCATTTTCACGGCGGCGATTATGTGTATGGCGCTCTCGTTCGTAACGCCGATTATGTCGCTTCTCCAAACGATTCCCGCTTGCGTAATGGGTGGCGTTTGCCTTACCCTTTACGGATTTATCGCCGTTTCCGGTTTGAAGATGTTTAAAGACCTTGATTTGAACGAAAGCAAAAACTTGTTCGTCGTTTCCGCGATTTTGATTGCGGGTATCGGCGGATTGGCAATTCAAATTCCTTATTCTTCGCAAATGATAGTCGTCAACGAAATACCGGTTGCTTTTGCGGACGTAATCACCGTTACGTCGATTGCAACGGCGCTAATTCTCGGCATCGTAACCAACTTGGTTTTGACGAAAGTAGAAAAGAGCAAACTCGGCAAAGAAAAGGAAGAATCGGTGGCGACGGCGGCAGTTCCCGAAGAACAACAACCGCAGGAGGAAGTGTAATGAAAGCGTATGAAAACGTGATTATTTTCAATCATCCGCTTATTAAACACAAAATAGCGATTTTGCGCGACGAAAAAACGTCGATGAAAGAATTTCGCGAACTTATCGAAGAAATTACGACGTTGATGACGTACGAAGCGTTAAAATCGGGCGTTCCCACCGTGCAAAAACGGGTGAAAACGCCTTTGGAAGAATGCGAACAAACGGTGGTGGCGGACAACGCGATTGCCATCGTGCCGATTTTACGCGCGGGCTTGGGTATGGTAAACGGAATACACGTACTCTTCCCCAGCGCGCGGGTAGGGCATATCGGTATGTATCGCGACGAAGAAACGTTAGAACCGAAAGAATATTATTGCAAGCTCCCCGACGGCATTGAAGATAAATTGGTGTTGGTAGTCGACCCGATGTTGGCGACGGGTGGTAGCGCTTGCGACGCGATTGCATTGCTCAAAAAGCGCGGTTGCAAAAATATCAAGTTTATGGCGATAATCGGTGCGCCCGAAGGGGTGTCGAAAGTGGCGGAAGCGCATCCCGACGTAAATATTTACGTTTCCACGCTCGACCGTCAACTGAACGAACACGGATATATTTTGCCCGGTCTTGGCGACGCGGGGGATAGATTGTTCGGCACGAAATAAACGACCTTTCAAACGAAAAAAACCAACCGTTTTCCTGATTGGAAACGGTTGGTGATTTTTTATATAAAAAACGATTAAAGAAGTACGATACCTGCGTTTTTACAAGCGCGTTTCGTTTCGTCGTCCCAAAGGGAAACTTGCACTTCGCCGATATGCGCTTTGCCGAGAAGTAGCATAGAAAGGCGGGATTGTCCGATACCGCCCCCAATCGTCAAGGGGAGCTTGCCACTTAAAAGCAATTTATGGAAAGAAAGATTTCTTCTATCGTTTGCGTTTGCTTTTTTCAGCTGTTCGTCCAACGCTTTTTCGTCCACGCGAATACCCATAGACGAGATTTCCATCGCGCAATCGAGTACGTCGTCGTAGAAGAGTAAATCGCCGTTGAGCGACCAATCGTCGTAGTCGGGCGCGCGTAAGTCGTGCGGTTTGCCCGATTTTAATTTGTCGCCGATTTGCATAATGAACACCGTTCTAT
>JAZNIR010000119.1:0-4656 GCA_045577595.1 Candidatus Scatosoma sp. | reverse complement strand
TAGCCATGTCGTTCTGTGAGCCAAGGAGTTGATTTATGACATTGTCTTCCTAAGACCGCTTGGCCTCCGACTTTCGAACGTATTGCGATGCTTAAATACGGCATCAATAATATCAAAACGTTGTTTGAAAACGATACGCGGTTTTTAGAACAGTTTGAAGATTAAGGAGAGTAAAGAATATGAAAGCACCTTTGAGTTGGTTAAAAGATTACGTAGATATAGATATTTCCGCGCAAGAACTTGCAAAAAAGCTGTTCTCTTGCGGGTTTGAAGTGGAAGAACTTTCCTATCTCGGGGAAAAGATAAATCGCGTCGTCGTTGGGGAAGTAAAATCTCTCACCCCGCATCCCGACAGCGACCATATGCAAATTTGTATCGTCGATTGCGGGGAAGAATACGGACGGGATTTGCAAATCGTAACGGGCGCGCCTAACGTGTACGTGGGTATGAAAACCCCTTGCGCGTTGGATAATTCTACCGTCGTAGAATCGAACCCCGCTATGCTCGAAAAAAATCCCGACGGCGTAAAGAAGATTAAAAAAGGTAAATTGCGCGGTGTGGAATCGTTTGGTATGCTTTGTTCGGGCGAAGAACTCGGCATCAACGACGATTTTTACGCGGGAGCGGAAGTGAACGGGTTGTTGGATTTGGATAAATCTGCGCCCGTAGGGACGGATATTAAGCAAATCGTCGGTTTGGACGATTGGATTTTCGATATTTCCATTACGGCAAACCGTCCCGACTGTCAATGTATTTTCGGGATAGCCCGCGAAGTGGCGGCGGGTTTGAAAAAGCCGTTGAAAACGCCCGATTTTTCCTATACTGAAAACCCGACGACGGCAAAACCGATTGACGTAGAAGTGCTTGCGCCCGACCTTTGCCCCCGCTACGTAGGGCATTACGTAGAAAACGTGCAAACGGGTGTTTCTCCCGCTTGGATGAGAAAACGTTTGGCGCTTTCGGGGATTCGTTCGATTTCGCCGATTGTCGATATTACCAATTTCGTGCTCCTTGAAATGGGGCAACCGATGCACGCGTTCGACGCGGACGAAATCGGCGATAGAAAAATTATCGTAAGACGGGCAGAAAGTGGCGAAAAGATTACGACGCTCGACGAAAAAGAATTTACGCTCACGACGGAAAATCTCGTGATTTGCGACGGGAAAAAATCGGTTGCGCTGGCGGGGATTATGGGCGGATTGAACAGTGAAATTAAGGATACGACGAAAAACGTATTTTTCGAATCGGCAAAATTCGCCCGCGACAACGTACGGAAAACATCGCGCGCGCTTGGGCAATCGTCCGATTCTTCTTCCCGCTTTGAAAAGGGCGTGGACGCGTACACCAACGCGCTCGGTATGGCGCGAGCGTTGCATTTGATAGAAGAATTGGGTTGCGGAACGGTTACGAATATCCGTCGCGACGTTTGCGCTACAAACCTTGCACCCCGTATGATGCAAGCAAGCGTTGCAAAAATCAACGCGCTTTTGGGAATTACCGTTCCCAGCGAAGAAATTTTGTCTATTTTGGAAAGATTGCATTTCAAACCGTCGATTGACGGGGATACGTTGACGGTGGAAATACCTGGTTATCGCGACGACGTGGACGGTTATCCCGACCTTGCGGAAGAAATTATCCGTATGTACGGCTACGAACATATCACGCCTACTTTCCTTGAAAAGGCGAGCGTAACGGGCGGTGGGCTTACCGACGAACAAAAACGGGAATTGCAGTTAAAAAACGTGTTGCGCGTGCAAGGATTTTCCGAAGCGTACAATTATTCGTTCTATTCCCCCAAAGATTTCGATTTGATGAAAATTCCCGCAGACGGGGAAGAACGCAACGCCGTAAAAATACTTAATCCGATAAGCGAAGAATTGTCGGTGATGCGCACCTTCCTTGCGCCGTCTATGTTGCAAAACGCGGTGCGGAATATCCGTCGCGGTAACGACGTGGGCAGACAGTTTGAAGTGGCAAACGTTTATACGCCCCGTGATACGCAAAACGGCGAACAACCTTGCGAGAAAAAACGTTTGGTGCTCGGCGTATGGGGCGGGAAAAACGATTTCTTCGATTTAAAGGGCGCGGTGGAACGCTTTGCGCGGGAATTCCATTTGCAATTCGACTACGAAAGAGCGCAAAAACCGTACTTGCATCCCGGCGTTTCGGCAAACGTGCTTTTGGATAAAAAAGTGGTGGGCGTGATTGGTGAACTCGACCCTGCTATCGCCCTTTCGCTGGGGCTCGATAAAAAAGTGTATCTCGGCGAGTTGGATTTAGACGCGTTGCAAGGTGTGATGGACGGCAACGTGCGCTACGTGAATTTACCGAAATTCCCCGCCGTCAAGCGCGACCTTGCTTTGATTGCGGACGAAAAACTTACGTGCAAGGAAGTGGAAGACGTGTTGATGCATTCTTGCAAGTACGTAACGGAAGCAAAACTTTTCGACGTGTATCGTGGCGGACAGTTGCCCGACGGCAAAAAGAGTATGGCGTTTACGCTCACGTTTACGCCCGACGATACGGCGGAAAAAGCGTTTACGCCCGAAAATTTGGACGGGTTCGTAAGAAAGATATTAAACAATCTGAAATTTAAACTCGGTGTGGAATTGCGCTGAAAAGGATAAAAGGATTATCGTGAAAAGGACGGAAAAAATAAGCGCGTTCGGTTTTTTCAACGTGGACAAACCGTCGGGGATAAATTCTTCGGCGGTGGTGAATAAATGTAAATGGCTGACGGGCGTACCTTGCGGACATATGGGCACGTTAGACCCGCTTGCAAGTGGCGTCTTGCCCGTCGGCGTGGGAAACGCGACGCGGTTGTTTGATTATTTTTTGGAAAAGGAAAAAGAATATATCGCCGAATTTACATTCGGCGTTTCGTCCGATACGCTCGATTCGACGGGCTCGCTCGTATTCGGCGGAGAAATTCCTACGGCGGAGCAAATTAAAAAGGCGTTGCCCACGCTCGTTGGCGACGTGTGGCAAATCCCCCCGAAGTACAGCGCGAAAAACGTAAACGGCAGACGGGGATACGACCTTGCCCGCGAAGGGGTAGATTTTACGCTCCCGCCGAAAAAGGTGCGGATTGACCGTATCGAACTTCTCGGCGTTTCTAAGCAATCGGAAAATGCTTTCCGTTTTAAAATCGGTTGCGGGGGCGGTACGTATATCCGTTCGATTGCGCGGGATTTAGCGGAAACGCTTGGAACGAACGCGGTAATGAGCGCATTACGACGGACGAAAAGCGGTGTGTTTACGATAGAAAACGCTGTGCCTTTTTCCGTGTTGGAAAACGAGCCGTCGATAGAAGAATTAGAAAAATATTTAATCCCTACGGAAAGCGTTTTGCCGTTTGAAAAATTGCCGTTAACGGAGCTTTCCGAACGGAAAATTTTACAAGGGCAAATCGTGGAAACGGGCGAAAACGACGGGCTTTACAAACTTTATCAAAATGGTGGCGAAACTTTTTACGGTATAGCGGAAGTAAAAGACGGAAAGGCGAAAGCAAAAACGAAATTATGTTAAAAACGATACATTTAACGGGAAAATTTCATAAAGGAAGCCCTTGCGTTGCGCTACTCGGCGGGTTTGACGGAATGCACGTCGGGCATAAAAAGCTGTTGGAAAAGGCGAAAGCGTACGGCTTGCCAATCGGCGTGATGAGCCTTGTGGGTTGCAAGGGAAACGAAAGCCTTTTCACGTCGGAAGAGCGGGCGAATTTTTTCGCGGGGCTTGGCGCGGATTTTATATTCGAAGCGCCTTTTTCGCAAATTAAAGATAAGAGCGCCGAAGAATTTTTACAAACGTTAGAAAAGGAATTTTCGCCGAAAGTATTTATTTGCGGGGACGATTTCCGTTTCGGGAAAGGCGCTTTGGGGGATACGAAATGGCTTAAAAGAGCCACCCAAGTAAGCGTTCAAGTGGAAAAACTCGTAAAAAAGAACGGAGAAAAGGTAAGCGCGACGCGGATAAAAAGCTGTTTGCAACAAGGGGACGTAAAACGCGCGAACGAGCTTTTAGGCGAACGGTTTTTCTTGATAGGAAAGGTGTTTGCCGAACGCCAAGTGGGGCGTACGATAGGATTTCCGACGGCAAACGTTTTATATCCCGCTGATAAATTTGCGCTTAAAAAAGGGGTGTACGAAACGCGGACGGTGATAAACGGCGTGGAATACAAAGGCATCACCAATTTTGGGCATCGCCCCACCTTTGAAAACGACGACGTATTAACGGAAACGTATTTAGACGGTTTTGACGGAGATTTGTACGGTAAAAAAATAAAAATATCGTTCGTGCGGTATTTGCGGGAAATTAAAAAATTCGACGATGCGACGGCGTTAAAGGCGCAGTTGACGGAAGATATAAGGAGAGTTAGGGAAAATGATTAAATTCGGGCCGAGCGGAAATAGTGAAAGTTTTTACGCGGAGGGATATAAACACACCGAACAATCGGCGGAATTCGTAAAGGCGCGCGGTTTAAACTGTTTCGAATATTCGTTCGGTAGGGGCGTTCGTATGACGGAAGACAAAGCAATTTCGATTGGCGAAGCCTTCCAAAAGGCGGGCGTGGAAATATCCGTACACGCGCCGTATTTTATCAATTTTGCAAATCCCGACGATGAAATGGCGGCAAAATCGTATTCTTATGTTTTA
>JAZNIR010000118.1:0-14949 GCA_045577595.1 Candidatus Scatosoma sp. | reverse complement strand
CGCCCGCTTCTTCCAAAAAGCCTTCGATAAGCCCGATATGCGATAAATCCAACACGCAGTTTTGGGAAATTTCTTGTAAACTTTCCACCGCGATACACACCGTTTCGTACACGTCGTATAAATCCACGTTGCCGATACATTCCAAGCCCACTTGCATAATTTCTTTAAATTGCTTGGTTTCCCCCGAAACGCGGTACACGTTTTCGTTGTAATACACCTTTTGTTTATCGAGTTCGTCGTTGCCGTTTTTCACAATCGACAAGGTTACGTCCGGTTTTAAAGCAAGCAGTTTTCCGTCCGTGTCCGTAAAGGTGATAACACCGTCCCCCCGTAAAAAGTCTTTATTCGAAGCATACAAATCGTACGCTTCGAATTTGTTCATTTTATAGGGTAAATATCCGTATTTTTTGTAGAGAGAACGCAGAGAAAACTGCAACCGTTCTTCCGCTTTCATTACCGTCGACATAGTAAGCTCCTTTTCTTAAATTTTGTGAATGAGTATTCCGCTACGCAGTTTCGGTTCGAACCAAGTGGATTTCGGGGGCATAATTTCGCCCGCGTCCGCCACCGCCGTCAATTCGTCCATCGACGTAGGGTGCATTACGATTGCCACTTTCGCGTCCACGTTGCAACGCTTTTCCAAATATTCTAATCCGCGAATTCCGCCCACGAAATCTATCCGTTTGGACGTACGCGGGTCGTCAATCCCCATTACGGGCGCAAGAAACGCGTTTTGTAAAATCGCGCAATCCAAACGTTCCGACGGGGTTTTTGCTTGGCAAATCTCGTCTTTAAACGAAACTTGATACCATTTTCCGCCGACGTACAAACCGATTTCGTGCACTTTTTTCGGACGGTATTGCCCGTCGCCTTTATATTCGCAAACGCTTCCAAGCGCGTTTTCCACAGCGTTTAAAAATCCCTTTTCGTCCAAACCGTTTAAATCGTACAGCAAACGGTTGTAATCGAAAATTTTTAACTGCTTTGCGGGGAATATCACCGAAAGGAAAAAGTTAAATTCTTCTTCCCCCGTAAAGTTTTTGCCCGCGTTTTCACGCCGTTTCAAACCCGCCTTTACGGCAGACGCCGCGCGGTGATGCCCGTCGGCGATATACAGCGAATCCACCTTTTCAAATGCCCGTTCAATCGCTTGCACGGTTTCTTTTTTCGCAACTTTCCATACGACGTGCCGAATTCCGTCGTCGCTGACAAAATCGTACAAAGGCGCATTCTTCGTTTCGCTTTCTATAATCTCGTCCAAATCCGCGCTGTCTTTATACGCAAGGAAAATCGGACCCGTTTGCGCCGAACAAGTGTCCACGTGGCGGATACGGTCAAGTTCTTTATCCGCGCGGGTAAGTTCGTGCTTTTTAATGCGGTTTTGCAGATAATCGTCAATCGACGCGCAACCGACTATCCCCGTTTGCGCCCTGCCGTCCATCACTTGGCGATAGAGATAAAAAGTAGCGTTTGTATCTTGCATATACACGCCCTTTTTCTCAAACGCGATTAAATTATCCCGCGCTTTTGCATACACCTTATCGTCGTATAAATCTATCCCCTTTTCAAGGTCGATTTCCGCCTTGTCGATATGCAAGAAAGAGTACGGCTTGCCTTGCACTTCTTCCCGCGCTTCGTCGCTCGACATCACGTCGTAAGGGAGCGCCGCGCACTCTTTCACGTATTCGTTTGTGGGGCGTAACGCCCGAAAAGGTTTCACCGTAACCATACTTGCACCTATTTGCCTTTTATTTTCTACAATTCTTAAAATTCGCGAATACCGAACACGCCCTTGATGTTACGGAGCGCGTTTATCACCTTTTCATCCGCTTTTACGTTGGTTTCTACAATCGTATAAGCCACGTCCCCTTTCGAGCCGTTCGCGAAGTTTTCAATGTTGATGTTTTCCGCCGAGAACACCGCCGCGATTTGCGACAACATATTCGGCACGTTTTCGTTCATAATACAAACGCGGGGACGTTCGGAACGGGCCACGCCAATCGTGGGGAAGTTTACGCTGTTGCGAATGTTTCCGCAAGAAACAAACTCGTCGAGTTGTTGCGCCGCCATCACCGCGCAATGGTCTTCCGATTCCACCGTCGACGCGCCGAGATGGGGAATGGCAATCACGCCGTCCACACCCACCGTTTCTTCCGTCGGGAAATCGGTTACGTATTTTGCCACTTTCTTATCCGCAAGCGCTTTTTTCATATCCGCCGCGCATACGAGGTCAGCCCGCGCAAGGTTTAAAATTCTAACGCCGTCTTTCATTTGCGCAATCGACTTTTCGCAAATCATATTCTTCGTTTGAGGCGTAGCGGGTACGTGCAAGGAAACGTAATCGCAATTTTTAAAAATATCCGCGTAATCGGACGCTTGTTGAACGGACGGCGCTAAACTCCAAGCCGCTTTCGCCGTAATGTACGGGTCGTAACCCATAACTTTCATACCAAGCGAAACCGCCGCGTTGGCTACCATACCGCCGATTGCGCCAAGACCGATAACGCCAAGCGTTTTGCCCGCAAGTTCGTGCCCGACGAACGCGCCTTTGCCCTTTTCCACAAGCTTGGCAACGTCCGTTTCGCCTGCAAGCGTTTCCACCCATTTTACACCGCCGATTACGTCGCGCGACGCCAAAATCAACGCGGCAATCGCCAATTCTTTTACGGCGTTTGCATTCGCCCCAGGCGTGTTGAATACGACGATACCCGCTTTCGTGCATTTATCAACGGGAATGTTGTTTACCCCCGCGCCACAACGGGCAATCGCGCGTAAATTGGGATTAAATTCCATTTCGTGCAAGTTGGCGCTACGCACCATTATCGCGTCTTCGTTTGCCACCGCGTCGCTTACTTCGTACTTATCCGCCGTAAGCACGTCCGTGCCCACTTTCGCAATTTTGTTCATCAATTTTACTTTCAACATAACTTTATCCTCGCTGTTTTTGGTATTATACCACCATTTCCCCGTTTGTCAATATAGCACTGCCACTTTTTTTATTTTTTCGGATTGTTTTTTGCAAATTCTTTCATAAATTCCACAAGCTTTTCTACGCCCGCGTACGGCATAGCGTTGTAAATCGAAGCGCGCATACCGCCCACCGAACGGTGTCCTTTTAAGTTTTTCAAGCCTGCTTCGCTTGCTTCGCTTGCAAATTTTTTATCGAGTTCCGCGTCCCCCGTAACGAACGTAACGTTCATCATCGAACGGCTTTCTTTTTCAACGGGCGCGATATAATAATCTTGCGAATTGAGATAATCGTACAACAGTTTCGCCTTTTTCTCGTTGCGCGCTTTCATTACTTCCAAACCGCCCATTTCCAAAATCCATTCGTAAACGAGTTTCGCTACGTAAATGCAATAACAAGGGGGCGTGTTGTACATAGAATCGTTGTCCGCCATAATTTTATAATCGAGCATCGTGGGGATATCCGCCCGCGCGTTGCCAAGCAAATCTTCCCTAACGATTACAATCGTAAGCCCCGCAGGCGCCATATTCTTTTGCGCTCCCGCGTAAATTACGCCGAATTTGCTTACGTCCACAGGTTCGCTGATAATGCACGACGACATATCGGCAACGAGCGGAACGTCGCCCGTTTCGGGAATATACGGGAATTTCGTGCCGTATATCGTATTGTTGAAACAAATATGCACGTAATCCGCGTCCTTACGGAAATCTTCTTTCGTCGTTTTGGGTACGAACGTGAAATTCGCGTCTTTGCTGGACGCAACCGCTTTCGCGTCGCCGTATTTTAAAGCTTCTTTATACGCTTTCGTCGAAAATTGCCCCGACAAAATATAATCGGCTTTGTTGTTGCCGTTCATAAGGTTTAAAGGTACTGCCGCAAATTGCGTGCTTGCCCCGCCTTGTAAAAACAACACTTTGTAATTATCGGGAATATTCATAAGCTGACGGAGCTTTGCCTCCGCGTCCGCGATAATCTTTTCGTACACGGGCGAACGGTGGCTCATTTCCATTACGGACATACCGCTATCTTCATAGCACATCATTTGTTCAGCCGCTTTTTTAAGCACTGCTTCGGGCAACATAGACGGCCCCGCCGAGAAATTGTAAACTCTTTCCATAAAATCTATCTCCTTTAAACAAAAAAATCGAATTTCAACACTCTTCCAATCTAAAATATTGATTGTAATCATTGTATCACAAACCGTTTGAAAAAGCAAGGATTTTAAAGGGGAAAACACAATTTTTTCCCTATTTTTTTAAGATATTACAAGGAAACGGAAAAGGCGAGCCTATGCGCTCTTCCCGTAGGGATTTTTTAGACATTATAAAAGGATAGCAAAATTTTGCTATCCTTTACTTTTTGCTTTGCAAAACACACGACTTTCTTTTGAAAGTATAGTGTGCTACACCTTACATGAAATTGTCCACGATAGAAGAATATAAAATTATAATTAACCGCTTACCAAGTTGTTGCTATATCGACAGATTTACTCCAAACACTAATAAAAGGGTGAGAATGGTCATGTTCTCTAAAAAACACCCATTGTTCTTTTTCGTCATCAAAATGGTGATAACCGTTTTTAACAAACAATTCGATTTTTATACCATTATCCATAATAATTTCAACGTCGTATAAAGGGGTAACGCTTACTGAAATTACAACGCCACCTTCAATCTTATTGCGGTATTTTTTCACGAAATACAATTCGTCGTTATTCTCATCATTTTTCCTATCCCAATTTTGATAATCAAGAGTCGTTACAAGAATATCATTATCTTTAATAATTCTTGTCAAACCTAATGCGTGAAAAGCATAGTCTTCAAAAGAGAACATCATCATTTCGCAAGCAAGATTCAACTTTTCTAATTTTTTTCCAACAATTACTTGAAGATATTTATTTAAGGTGGCTTGATAAGACATACTTTCTCCGTTAAATTTTCATTTATTGATAAAAATATTATATCATACAAAAAGAAAAAAATCAAATTGATATATGTGGGTAAAAGAAAACTCGACTTAGAAAAGTCGAGTTTTATAAAATATTTAATTAAAATCCCTAAGAGTGACGCCATTACGCCCGCCTTTCTTTTTGCTTATTTTATTCCGTTTACTCGCCGTCAAGCATTATGCGAATGATTTCTTTGTCCGTTTCTTTCATTCCTTCGTGCGCAAGGCGGGAAACGCTCTTAATCGTGTTTTCCACCCCTTGTTTTACGATACCGTCGCCCGCGTAAAATTCGTTGCCTTGATAATACATATTTAAGCCAAGCAACGCGCAATCTACCGCCGTCGCGATTTTCGCCGCGCAACTCGCTTTCGCGCCGTCGCAAATAATGCCCGAATCAATCGCAAGCGCGTTGACGAGCGTATGCGTAATTTCCGCTTTTCCACCGCCGAGCAAATAGGCTACGCCACACGCCGCGCCCGCCGCCGCAGACACCACGCCACAATACGCCGAAAGCGTGCCTATACCCGATTTTAAATGCACCGTAATCAAGTTGGAAACGCAAAGCGCGCGATAGAGTTTTTCCGTCGGCATCGACATACCCCTTGCAAACACGATAACGGGTACGCTTGCCGTAATCCCTTGATTACCGCTGCCCGAATTGATAATAACGGGCAATTCGCAACCGCTCATTCTCGCGTCGCTCCCCGCCGCCGCGTACGCTTTCGCCGTCGTTTTGATATCCGGTTGATAGGTGCGGAGCAATACTTTGCCGATATTCGCGCCGTAATCGTTTTTTAAACCTTCTTCCGCAATCGCCATATTGTACGCAATTTGTCTATCCAGCGTTTCTTGCACTTCGCCTATTTCCACCGCATTAGCAAACGCAATAATATCTTTTACGTTTAAAATACTTCTGTCCGTTTTCGTAGGTCGCTCGATAAGCGGTTTTTCAAACAACGTTTCCCCGTCCTTTTCCACGCAAACGACGTTGGTGTGCGTATCCGCTATGCGAACGTACGCGTTATGTTTTTCCGATTGGAGCGTTACGCGAATATCGAATATCCGCGCGTTTTCGGGCGTAGTTACTTGTACGTCAAATTCGTCCTTTACACGGACGATTTCCGCTATTTTATCCGCGTTTACGTTGGAAAGTACTTCCAATTCCACGTCCGCTTCCCCCGCGACCAAACCCGCCGCAAACGCCGATTTAATCCCGCGCATACCGCCCGTATGCGGAACGGTTACGCTCTTGGTGTTTTTAAGAATGTTGCCACTTACTTCCAGCTTTGCCGAAGTGGGCATTTCGCCAAGCGCCACACGCGCTTTCGCCACTGCGTAAGCAATCGAAATCGGCTCGGTACAGCCCATAGCGGGCACGAGTTCTTCTTGTAAAATTTTTACGTATTGACGGGAAATTTCTTCGTTAAACATCTTTTATCTTTTTCCTTTGAAAAACGGAAAGAAAGGCGCGACGCCTTTCTTTCGCTACTTTTTTATCATTTTTATTCTTCTACGCGAATGAGCGATTCCACGAATCCCAAATCCGATTCGTTTATCTTTTCCACCGCGTTCTTTACGCGGTTTTCCGTCGTTTTATGCGTAACGATAATCAAGGTTACCCGTTCGTCCGCGCCGTCTGCTTTCTCGCTCTTTTGCGAAACTTGCACGATAGAGATGCCGTATTTGCCAAGCACCCCGCAAATCTTTGCAAGCACGCCCGCTTTATCCGTCACCGATAAACGCATATAGTACGCGCTTTCGAAATCGGAAAGGAACTTCACGCCCTTTTCCGCCGTCGCTTTGTTTTTAAACGTCGAATATTTAATTTCCGAGTGGGTTGCCGCGTAAATAACGTCCGAAACCACCGCGCTTGCCGTAGGCAACGCGCCCGCGCCCCTACCGTACAGCATAACATCGTCCACCGCGTCGCCCGTTAAGTACACCGCGTTAAACGAATCGTTTACGCTTGCCAACGGGTGATTAGACGGGATAAAGGTGGGATGTACGCGCACTTCCACGCCCTTTTCCGAATTTTTACCAATCGCGAGCAATTTCAGCGTATATCCGAGCTCTTTCCCGTACGCAATATCCTGTCTGTCCAACTTGGAAATCCCTTCACGGAAAATATTCGTATAAGGCACTTTCGTATGGAACGCCATAGACGAGAGAATGGAAAGTTTATACATAGAGTCGAAACCTTCCACGTCGTTCGTCGGGTCGAATTCTGCGTACCCTAACCGTTGCGCTTCTTTCAACACTTCGGCATAGTCCGCGCCTTCGTAGGTCATTTTCGTTAAAATATAATTGGTCGTACCGTTGACGATACCCATCATTTTACGGATATGATTGGCTTGTACGCCGTCTAACAGCGTGCGAATAATCGGCACGCCCCCCACGCAACTTGCTTCGTAATACAAACCGCAACCGTTACGCCGAGCAATTTCTTCCAATTCGTGCGAATATTTACAAATCAATTCTTTATTCGACGTAACCACCGTTTTGCCGTCGCGAAGCGCCGCCGTAACGAACGCTTTGGCAACGCCTACGCCACCAATCGTTTCCACGACGATATCCACGTTGGGATTGGCAAGCACTTCTTCAATACTGCCCGCTCTGTTTTCTTGGGGCACGCCGAGCGCGTCCATTCTTTCCGTCGATTTATCAAGCACCGCTTCCACCGTCAAATCTACGCATTGCGTTTTTAAATAAAAATCGTGATGCTCTACAAGCGTTTGATAGGTGCCACCACCGACAACGCCTACGCCCAATATCGCTACGCCTACCTTTTTAATCATTTCTTTCTCCTTAACCGTCGTATTTTTCGTGCTTTTCATAGTTCTTCCTTTCTTGCTTTTTACGGGCTTTTATACGCTTTCGTCGCATACATACCCCGTTCTTTTTCTTTTTTTACTCTTTATTTCGTTTGGGTGTTTAAATCGTATAAATATTTCAACCCTTTCAACGTAAGCAATTTATCCACCACGTCGATTCCCTCGATTTCTTTGGCGATAATCGTACTGAAACCGCCCGTCGCAATCGTTTTTACGTCGTTCGTTTTAAGTTCCTTTTTAATGCGCTTTACGATATATTCCACGAGTCCCGCAAAGCCGAACACAAGCCCCGCTTGCATATTCGTAACGGTGTTTTTTGCAATAATACTTCTCGGCGCTTCGATTTCCACACGCGGAAGTTTCGCCGTTCCGTTGACGAGCGAATCGAGCGAGCCTTTAATTCCAGGCGCGATAACCCCACCGATAAATTCGTTGTTTGCGCTGATTACGTTCACCGTCGTCGCCGTACCGAAATCAACGACAATCATCGGTTTGTTTTCGCCGTATCCGACGATAGCGGAAACGCAGTTTACGATTCTGTCCGCGCCCACTTCGCTTGCGTCGACGCAACGGATATTCAAGCCCGATTTGAGTCCCGGCTCGATACGCAACGGCTCGATACCTAAATACAACGCGCACATTTTATCAATCGTATAATCGAGCGACGGCACGACGGAAGATACAATCCCCCCCGTTATATCGTCCACTTTGATATTTTTCGACGCGAGCATACTCGTCAACTGCGCGCCGTACTCGTCCGAAGTTTTTTTCAAATCGGTGGCAACGCGGAAAGACACTTTCAACGTATCTTCTTCGTAAATCGCGTATTTTATATTCGTGTTTCCTATATCTATACAAATAATCATTTCTTTATTTCCTTTTTATTTTTCCGTCTACCAAGCAAATCACCCGATAAATAGACGGCGACGCAATCAAGTTTACGGCAAATTCCACCAAGAAGTTTACGCCCGCGCAACCGATAATAAGAAAATACATAATATTGGAAACGCTGTTACCGCCCGCAAAACCCGCAATCGTATCACTCATTAACAGTGCGCCGATAATAAACAAGCCCGTATTGACGATAGGCGCAAGAGCCGAAGCGATAAATACGCCTACGTAAGCGTGCTTTTCTTTAAACACTTTATATACGAGCGCGGGAATAATCCCCGCAGCCGTCGCTTTTACGATACAAGTGAGAATCGTTAAAAAAGGGTGGTCTTGAAACAAGATTGCCGTAAATCCGTCCGCGCCCGTTACGCCGTACATCAGCGTTATAAACCCGAACGCAAACCCCAAAAGTCCGCCCGCAATCCAACCGTATAAAATACCGCCGAGAACGATTGGGATTAACACCAAACTGAACGAAGTAGCCCCAATCTTAATACTTCCGAAAACCGTTTGTAAAACGATAACGAGCGCAAGCAAAACCGCTATGCCCGTGAGCCTTTTGGCAGAAAAATATTTCTTGCCTTCCATAATAATACCTCCATCGAGTTCTTTTTCAGATACCCGTAGACAAAAATAAAGATTTATACGCGCTCGGTAGAACCGCAAAATGCGTATTCTCCGAAGTATATACCCTATTATACAGCATTTTTTTCTTTTTCGCAAGGAAATGACCGAGCGTTTTTTATTTTTTTACCGATTTCTTTTCCTTTTTACACAATTTTTTTTACGCGAGAATATTATGTAATAGAAAGATAAAACCGCAGGCATTCTTCATTCTACATACCCCTGCGGTGAAACACAGGAGGTTTGTTTATGAATTGTTGCTTATCGGGAAATACTACCCTTTGGATTTTAATCGCTTTACTCGTGCTCGGCTCGAAAGACGGAATTTTCTGCTCGAACGTATTTAGCGGTTGCGGTTTACCTATCTTGGTTGCGCTTTTGTTCTGCCTTTATAAAAACGGAACGCTCGGCGCATTGTTGACGCCTTCTTGCAACTGTGGTTGTGGTGGCAATTACAACTGCCGTTAATTTCTTTTTATTTTCTCCTTCATTTTTTTCTCCAAGTCGTAAAAGACGCGAAAAGCGGGGCTTTTTCTCCCCCGCTTTTTCGTTTTATTCGCTTTTTTCGGCAAGCAAATACGCTTGCAACGCTATCACCGTCTTTCCGTCTTTTATTTCGCCTTTTTTCAACATTTCTTTCACCCGCGCAATCGGCAACCATTCCACGTCTAAAAATTCCCCGTCGTCAAGGTGCTTTTCCACCCGTTTCGTATCGTACGCTCGATAAATATAAATTTTTTCGTTGGTATATCCCGGCGTGGGATAAATTTCATACAAAAGCTCCGCCCGCTCGGCTTTTACACCCGTTTCTTCTTCCAATTCGCGCAAAGCGGAAACTTTCGGATTTTCCCCTTTTTCCAATTTGCCCGCAGGAATTTCGTAAATACTCTCGCCGTAGGCGTAGCGGTATTGCCGAACGAACAGCACTTTATCTTCTTCCACGCAAAGAGCGCAAGCGCCCCCGCTGTGTTCGATAATTTCCCTTTTGCAAGGTTTGCCGTTTGGCAACAACGCGTCGTCGTTGCGCAAGTTTAAAATCTTGCCTTGATACACGTAATTTTTCTTTACCGTCTTTTCAACGTATTCCACTTCTCTCTCCCTAATTGTCAAATTGAACAATTATTTTTTGATTTGTTATCATTATAGCACAAATTGCCTTTTTCGTAAATATTTTTTCATTAAATATCTTGATTTTTTCGAAATTTTCCGTTATAATATATTCGACTTTGAATTTGAGAGGTATGTTTTTATGAAATCTATTAAAATTTCTTTGGAAATGGCGCAACGCGTAAAAGAGTTCGTGAGCATCACGCAAGATTATCCTTACGAAATTTTGCTTAAAAGCGGTAGATATATCGTCGACGCAAAATCTATTTTGGGTATTTTCTCGCTCGACTTATCCCAACCTATCGTTGTGGAAGCATACAGCGACGATTGCGACGATTTAATGGCTGCATTGAAAAAGTTTGAAGCCTAAATATCTTCCAACCCGATTTCAAGCCACACGGGATTGTCTTTCGTAGTGGCTTTTTTCTATCACCGAGTACTTTTTGAAAAAAACGATAAGGAGTTACAAATGCAAATACAAGGCGAAACGTCCGTCAATAAACTGATTTTGCTGTTCGTGTTTGATAAAATGGAAAGCGCGCTTTCCGAACGCACGATTGTGGATATGTGTTCCACCGGCAATAATTGGCTGAATTATATGGATTGTAAAGAATTGTTGCCCCGTCTTTTAGACGACGGCTTTATTTGCCGTATCTCTTCCCCCGTCGAAGAAACCCTTTACACCATTACTTCCGACGGCAGAGAAAGCTTGAACAACTTCTATATCAATATCCCCAAAAGTATTCGCGACGAAATTTCCGCGTTTATTAAAAAGAACGGCGGAAAATTACGCAACCGTCAAGAATGTAAATCCGACTACTATCAAAACGTAGACGGCACGTACACCGTGTTTTTAAAAATTATAGCGCCCGTGCAACCTATGTTGGAATTAAAATTCGTTATTCCCGACAAAAAAACGGCGCAAAACATCTATAAGAATTGGGAAAATAAAGCGTCGGAATTATATTCGGCTATTTACGAAACGCTCGTAGATTAAGCTTTATCCCCCTATTAAAAAATAACGTCGATTATCCAACAAGGCAATCGGCGAACGCAAAGGAGTTTTTATTATGTTTACTTATTCCACCAGAGGGACTTGCTCCCGTGAAATTTTATTTGACGTTGACGCAGAAAATAAAATGCACAACGTACGCTTTATCGGCGGTTGCGGTGGCAACCTGCAAGGGATTGCCCGCCTTGTAGAAGGCAAGGACATCGACGAAATTGAAAAGTTGCTTGCGGGAATTCGTTGCAAAGGCAATACGTCTTGCCCCGACCAGCTTTCCAAAGCGATTGCCGATTATAAAATTAAAAAAGCGGAAAACGCATAAACGTTTTTCCTTTTCATTTATTTTTTCATTATTTTTCTCATTTATTTTTACGAGCCACGCTGATTTTATCAAGCGTGGCTCGGCTTTTTATTTTTGCACTAATTTTATTTCGTCCGCGAGCGATGTTTTTTGACAAACCGTTCTATCATATCCCGTTGGAAGAGGCAAAATATTTTCCAAATAAGGCGGTACTTTCTCGCATATTTGATTATATAAAAACTCGGCAAATTCCTCATCTTCCAAAACGCTGATACTGACGTAAATAAAACTCGTTACGTTTTCATCATAGAATACGGAAACAGAATCTTTTACTTTATTTATAAGCGCGTTATATCCCGAATTTTCCCGTAAATCATTTAACGCAAATTCCTTATCCGTTGGTATGCCAAAATAATTTTTAATATATGGATGCACTACGCCGTTTTCACTCAACAATAATTGTTCTAAAAAAACGTCTTGGTTTAATACCGTACTTGCAAGACGCATTACGTTTTCGCCGTACGTACCGTTAATGATTTGCGACGAAGAAGTTTCTTTAACGGGATTTACAAAAAAATTCACTTGCGTTTCATAATAATTTTTTAATACGGGCACGTAATCGTCTACGTAACTATGCCCGCAACGGCAAGTGTACGTCGTATAGCCTTGCTCCGCACAAGTCGGCGCCGATACTTCTTCCGTGTAATCGTGCCCGAGTTCGTTCACGTACGTATCTATGTAGCTATGTCCACACGAACACGTATGCGTCGTATAGCCTTGCTCCGTACAAGTCGGCGCCGTTACTTCTTCCGTGTAATCGTGCGTGTGTTTTTCGCAAGCGGTCAAGCCAAAGATAAAACAGAACGAACATATTATACTAACTAAAAATTTGCCACTTCTTTTCATAAAATGCCTATTCCACCTATTCCATTTTTTACACAGTTATAAACTGTATTTTTACTATTATACAGTTTTAGACTGTATAATGTCAAGTGAAAACAAATAAAAAGGGATAAAAAATGGAAGAATTTAAAATTTTATCGAAAAGATTGTATGAATTACGGACTTTGGAAGGCTTAACACAACAAGACGTTGCATTGCATTTAAAAATTTCCTATCAATCCTACCAAGCCTACGAACGTGGTATTGCCGTTCCGTCGTTGAAAAATTTTATAAAATTAGCTGATTTTTTCGACGTTTCCCTTGATTATCTCGTTGGTAAAAAAGATTATTAACTTTCCCTTGCAAAAGTTATGCCCGCGAAAGCAAAATTGCTCTCGCGGGCATTCGTTATTTATTTTCTCGTTAGTTTTATTTGGTCGGTGGTGCTCATTTTATCCACTGATAAATACGTATAACCTTCGGGTATGGATATATTTCGCTCGATATAATTCGGCAATATTTCCAACAATTTACCACGTAAACTTTCCGCCAACGTTCGGTTTTCTTTTACGGAAATATGAACGCGAAGAATGGCGCTTTCTCTTGTAAAGGACGTTGCCCGTACCACTTTGAATAAACGCTCCGTTGCGCTTTCTTCTTCGCTTAATCCGTTTAAAATACCGTCTTTTAAAATTTCTTCTCCAAAAGCGTCGCTGTTTAGCACCAACACAAGCGAATTCATCACCGAATCCAAACAAGTACCGTAATTCCTTTTTTCTTCGCCGTCTTCTACTTCTACGTTATACGGCGCGATACGATAGGAAAGGGTGGCTTCGTAATAATCGTAAGAAACTTTTTGCTCCCCTTTATTTTTCTTGCTAATGAGAAAAGCTCCGCAAATGACGAAAATAACCGCTATGAAAATAACGAAAAAGCGATTCTTTTTCATTCGTCCCCCTCTCCCCTTTTAACGATTTATAACCTACCTTTTTATATTAACACATTTTGTTTTATAAAGTCAATTAAAACCCGCGAAAGTTTTCATACTTTCACGGGTTTTTCTTGCAATTTTTAAATTTTAATGTCTGAAATGTCTATCGCCAACGAAAATCATAGCGATACCCGCTTCGTCGCAAGCGTCGATAGAAAGTTGGTCGCGAATGCTACCGCCCGGTTGGATAATCGCCGTGATGCCCGCCTTTACACATTCTTCTACGCAGTCGGGGAACGGGAAGAACGCGTCGCTTGCCATTACCGAGCATTTTGCAAGGTCGCCAGCGTGTTCAATCGCTTGTTGCGCCGCCCAAATACGGTTGGTTTGTCCCATACCGATACCCGTCGTTCTATCTTCCATACCTACTACGATTGCGTTGGATTTGGTGTGTTTAACGACTTTCCAGTTGAAAAGCATTGCACGCATTTCCGCATCCGTAGGCGCGCGTTTCGTTACGACTTTCACGTTTTCTTCCGCGAACAGCGTTTCGTCGTAATCTTGCAACAACATACCGCCGTACACCCGTTTCATATCGTACGCCGTCTTTTCGCGTCTTGCCTTAATATCGGGCAATTCCAAAAGACGGATATTTTTCTTGGTTTTTAAAATTTCCAAAGCGCCGTCCGTGTAACCTTCCGCAATTACGATTTCAATGAAAATTTTATTGATTTCCGTTGCCGTCGCTTCGTCTACGACGCCGTTGATTGCCAAAATACCGCCGAACACGGACACAGGGTCGCTTTCATACGCTTTTACGTACGCTTCGTGAATGGTTGCGCCAACGCCCACACCGCAAGGATTTGCGTGCTTGCTTGCCACTACGCAAGGTTGGTCGCCGAACTCTTTTACAAGTTCCAACGCGCCGTTTGCGTCGTTAATGTTGTTGTAAGACAATTCCTTGCCCCAAAGTTGTTTCGCTTTGGAAAGCGAGCCTGCGCGGATAAATTCTTCGCTATAATACGAAGCGCCTTGGTGGGGATTTTCGCCGTAGCGCATATCCTGCGCCTTTTCGTATGCGAACGTGATACTATCGGGATAACGAATTCCAAGCTGCTGAGCAAGATAGTTGGAAATCATACTATCGTATACCGCCGTGTGCGCAAACACCTTATATTGCAAATATTTTTTGGTGTCGAGCGTGATTTTGCCCGCTTCGAGCTCGGAGAGTACGCGTTCGTAGTCCTTGGGATCGACCACCACCGCTACGTCTTGATAATTCTTCGCCGCTGCACGAATCATCGTAGGTCCACCGATGTCAATATTTTCTACGGCGTCCGCAAACGTTACGTCGGGTTTGGAAATCGTCGCTTTGAAAGGATATAAATTTACCGCAACAATGTCAATTGTATTGATATTCAACTTTTCAAGCTGCTGCATATGTTCGGGATTCGAAC
>JAZNIR010000117.1:0-15189 GCA_045577595.1 Candidatus Scatosoma sp. | reverse complement strand
GTCAAATAAAATCTCATTTCTTTCTTATTCTGTTTTTAATCTGCTTTTTCCAAGCTTTCCGGCTTGGCGCTTGTCCCCTCGCGGCGACAGCTTGTATATAATACCACAATCTTATTGCCTTTGTCAACTGTTTTTTCACGTTTTTTTAATTTTTTTTGAAAAATTTTGGAAAAAGTTTTCGACAAAGTTTTTAAGTGTTTTTACAAGCGCCACAAGGACAGCTTGACTATCTTATCACTTCACAAAAATAAAGTCAACCGTTTTACGCTAATTTTTTTAAAAATTTTTAATTTTTTTATCAAAAAATATTTACGCGTTTTTTACAAGGGTTAAAACGACCTTTTCGCCGTTGATATCCACTTGTTTGGAATACCCGTCCGCAACGCCTTCGCATACGCAAACCGCCAAAACGTCTTCTTTAAACGCGCCTTCTTCCAACACCGATTTCGTCTTCCCTTCTGCATTATTATAATATATACGAATACGGTCGGTAATTTCAAAGCCCGCTTCTTTACGCATTGTTTGCACTTTGGAAACGAGTTCACGCGAAATGCCTTCCAAAATAAGTTCTTCGGTGAGCGCCGTATTCAAAGCAACCGTTACGCCTTTATCGCTTGCGGAAACAAATCCCGCTTTGCTTTCGGTGAAAATTTGCAAATCTTCTTCTTTCAATGCAACGTCCGTATCGTTAGGCATTACGAACACACCGCCGTCGCGTACGGCGTCCACCACCGCTTTTGCATCGCAAGTGGCAAGGAAAGCGGTAATCGCCCCCAATTTTTTGCCGTATTTCGGACCGAGCGTTTTGAGTTGCGGTTTTAATTTATAAGAAATAAATTCGTTGGCATCGTCCGCCGATTTATATGCCTTTATATTCAGTTCGTCGAGCGCAATCGCTTTCAAGCCGTCGTCCAACGTTTCCGCGCGCGCCGTAACCACGTACATTTCGGAAAGCGGTTGACGGTTTTTCACGTTGCCTGCGTTTCTTGCCGCTCTGCCGAGATTTACAACGTCTAATACGGTGTCCATACCTTTTTCCAAACATTCGTCGACGAGCGAATCGTTGCAAACGGGGAAATCGCACAAATGCACCGATTTGGGTGCGTCTTTGAAGAACGCCGGCACGAGATTGAGATACATTTCTTCCGCAATAAACGGCGTATAAGGCGCGGTGAGTTTTGCAAAGGTAACCAATACGTGCCAAAGCACCGTATAAGCCGCCGCCTTATCTTCCGTCATTTCGCTCCCCCAATATCTATCCCGTCCGCGACGAACGTACCAATTGGAAAGGATATCCGAAAAATCTTGCAACGCACGCGCGCTGTCCGTGATATTATACACGTCGAGATTTTTATCTACCGTCTTGATAAGCGTATTCAATTTGGAAAGTATCCACTTATCCATTACGGAAAGTTTGCACGTATTCAAATCGTAATCGGCGGGATTGTAATTGTCGATATCCGCGTACAAGCAGAAGAATGCGTACGTATTCCAAAGCGTACCCATATACTTTCTTTGCGCTTCGCTTACCGCTTCGGGATAGAAACGGGAGGGAAGCCAAGGCGCGGAAGACGTATAGAAATACCAACGCACCGCGTCCGCTCCTTGTTTATCGAGCACCGACCAAGGGTCGACGACGTTGCCTTTGTGTTTGCTCATCTTCACGCCGTTTTTATCGTTTACGTGTCCGAGTACGATACAGTTTCTAAACGGCGCTTTATCAAAGAGCAACGTAGAAATAACGAGCAACGTATAGAACCAACCGCGCGTTTGGTCTACCGCTTCGGAAATGAAATCAGCGGGGAACGTTTGGTGGAAGAGTTCCTTGTTTTCAAACGGATAATGGTATTGCGCGAAAGGCATCGAGCCCGAATCGAACCAACAGTCGATAACTTCGGGCGTACGGGACATTTTACCGCCACACTTTGCGCACGTACAAGTAAGTTCGTCCAAGTACGGGCGGTGCAATTCGATATTTTTATCCGCCCCGCACTTTTCCACGAGCTCCGCTCGCGAGCCGATAACTTCAATCTCTCCGCAATCGGGACATACCCAAACGGGCAAAGGCGTACCCCAATATCTATCCCGCGAAAGTCCCCAGTCGATTACGTTTTCAAGGAAGTTGCCCATACGGCCTTCTTTAATCGTGTCGGGCATCCAATTCACCGAGCGGTTGGATTGGATAAGTTTATCCTTAATCGCCGTAACCTTGATAAACCAGCTGGAACGCGCGTAATAGATAAGCGCCGTATCGCAACGCCAACAGAACGGATAGCTGTGCGTGATTTCCATAGGCTTTAACAACAATCCGCGCGTTTTCAAATCTTTAATAACGGACGCGTCCGCCATTTGCGCTCCCATACCCGTAAATGCACCGCAACCGTCGGGGAACTTGCCTTCTTCGTTAATCAGTTGCACGACGGGCAAGCCGTAACGCACGCCCACTTTATAGTCGTCTTCCCCAAACGCAGGCGCGATATGCACCACGCCCGTACCGTCGGAAAGGGTTACGTAATCGTCGCACGTTACGTAATACGCCTTTTCGCGGAAAGCAAATTTTTCTTTTCCGAACGGATACAACGGCTCGTACTGCGTATATTCGTACGCCGTACCCTTTTTCGTCGATAAAACGGCGTACCCGTCTTCGCCGAGCACCGATTTAAGCAATCCTTCCGCTAAAACGTAAATTTCACCGTTTTCTTCCATTTGCACTTCCACGTAATCGAACGCGGGGTTCATACAAAGGGCTACGTTGGACGGCAACGTCCAAGGGGTGGTTGTCCAAGCGAGAATATATTTATTCTCTTCCCCCACCACCTTAAACTTAACGAACGCCGTCGTTTGTTTTACGTCTTTATATCCTTGCGCTACTTCGTGGGAAGAAAGCGCCGTTCCGCAACGCGGGCAATAGGGCACGATTTTATGCCCTTTATACAGCAAACCCTTTTCGTGGATTTCTTTGAGCGCCCACCATTCCGATTCGATATAATCGTCGTGATAGGTTACGTACGGGTTGTCCATATCACACCAATATCC
Source organism: Candidatus Scatosoma sp. (assembly GCA_045577595.1). Classification (GTDB taxonomy): domain Bacteria; phylum Bacillota; class Clostridia; order Christensenellales; family Borkfalkiaceae; genus Scatosoma. The sequence goes on along the minus strand of JAZNIR010000117.1, from coordinate 12,153 downwards.
AACCCTATCCGACATCTTTTTCCATTCGTTGGAATATTGCCAAACGGATTCTTTGCATTGTTTGATAAACGGCTCGATACCGTAACTTTCAATCCCCGTTTTGCTTTCTAACCCAAGCTTTTTCTCCACTTCGAGCTCTACGGGCAAACCGTGCGTATCCCAGCCCGCCTTTCTTAAAACGTGCTTGCCTTTCATCGTTTTATAACGGGGCACTATATCTTTCATAACGCGCGTGAGAATATGCCCGATATGCGGTTTGCCGTTTGCCGTCGGCGGACCGTCGTAGAAGGAAAATTCTTCGTTTCCTTCCGTCGCTTTCATACTCTCTTCGAAAATTTTGTTTTCGTTCCAATATTCGACAATCTTCTTTTCTCTTTCCACGAAGTTTAAAGAAGTGTCTACTTTCTTGTACATCGACATTTTATTTTTCTCCTTTATAAGGTTTTTTCCATAAAATAAAACCGTTGCGTTTCGGAAAACACAACGGCATATACACCGAGCTTATCAAACCACCGAACCATCATTCGTCGCAAGGGATAACGGTTTGCGAAACCGTATTTTACTACTTTTTCCATTTCGTAAAATCAGCTGATAAGGTGATATCTTTCACGCGCCCCTTCTTCCTTTCACCAAAACGGAATTTCTCTGTGCGGTAAGCCACCGTGAAAGCGTTGTCCTTTTTTAACGCCTTTTTATTTATTTTTTATTATTATACAACTTTTTTAACCGTTTGTAAAGCAATTTTACACAATTCAAAGCAGAACTTCGCGATTCGTGCCGTAAAAAATATCCGCTTTATTCGCAAGTTTTTTACAAAAACGCTCAAACTTTTCTTCCGTTCCGCTTTCCCAATCCAATTCGTACGCGTGCCCCCAAATATAGAGAAGTTGCGGGCTATCCGATTGCAAAGCTAAAAATTTATCTATGATTTCTTCCGCGTTTTCTTCTATCCAATGAATGGTAGGATTAAAACGCAATAAATTTTCTTGCAAGTCAAAATTATACGTCGACGTAATCGTACGGGAATAGCGAATCGGCGTATTTTTGCGAAGAATATCCGCCACGCGTTCGTCGTTATTTACCCCACCGCAAGGATACGCCATTCCGAATACGTCATAACCCACCAGCGCGGAAAGCGCTTTTCTATCTTCTTCCACTTGACGGATAACCGTTTCTTCGAAAAGTTGGGTTAAATTGGGATGAACAAGGGTATGCACCGCCACTTCGTGTCCATCATACAAACTCTTTACCCGCGACGGCAACACCTTATCGTGTCGAGCTCCGTATTTATCTTCCCCGCCAACACAACCCAAAAGACCGGAGTTGAGATTAAACGTGCCTTTCAAGCCGTATTTATTTAAAATCGCTACTACGCGTTCGTCTTGCGTTACGGCGTCGTCAAAACTGAACGTTACCGCCTTTTTCTTACCATTCCACATAAATAACTTCTCCTTTACGGCGAAACTCTGTTAATATCGCGGGGGAACATCGTCGCTTCGCGTACGTTTTTCGCGCCCAAAAGGTGCATCGTAAGACGTTCCAATCCAAGCCCCAAACCGCCGTGCGGGGGCGCACCGTATTTATGGAGCATCAAATACGTAGCAAATTCTTCGGGATTCATACCGAGTTTTTCCATCTTTTCCACTTGCGCCGTATAATCGTGTACCCGTTGACCGCCCGACGTAATTTCCAAGCCTCTAAACAATAAATCGAACGAAAGGGTGTATTCGGGGTCTTGCGGGTCGTCCATCGTATAGAACGGACGTTTTTTCGAGGGATAATGCGTAATAAAAATGAAATCGGAATTGAATTGTTTTTTCGCGTATTTACCCAGCAGTTCTTCTTCCGCAGGGTCGAAGTCTTTCATATCGGTAGGCTGATATTTAAACTTCTTCATTAAAATTTCTTTCGCTTCCATAAATTTCAAAACGGGAATTTCGGTGATTTCGGGAATATCGACGTGGAGCAATTCCACTTCGTTTTTGTATTCCGTCTTTAAAAGGTTCATAATATATTTAAGCAAACCCGTTTCCATATTCATTATGTCTTCAAAGCTGTCGATAAAGCCCATTTCGAAGTCCATAGAAATATATTCGTTTAAATGACGGCTGGTGTCGTGATGTTCCGCGCGGAACACGGGCGCGATTTCAAACACCCGTTCGTACACCGCCACCATTGCTTGTTTATAAAGCTGGGGAGATTGCGCCAAATATACTTGCTTGCCAAAGTAATCCAACTTAAATACGTTCGTACCGCCTTCCGCGCCCGCAAAATTGATTTTCGGGGAATGGATTTCGGTGAAATTTTGGCTCGTTAAAAACTCTCTAAATCCGCGTTGTATCCCTTCTTGCAATTTAAAAATCGCTCTTTCTTTGGGGTTACGCAACGTAACGGGACGATAATCGAGCTTGGTGGACAAATCGCAATTTACTTGCTTTTTCGTAATAACCACAGGCGGAATATCGGCGGGGTGGGACAACAACTGAATATCGTGAATTTGCAATTCGTAACGCTTACTGCCGTCGCGCGTTTCCCCTGCAACCACTTTCCCCGTTACTTTCGCCGCACATTCTTCTTTTACGTCGTCGCTCATTCTGTAATCGGAAAAGCTTTCCGCGTAAACGCATTGTATCGTTTCGCGCGCCGTACGTAAAATAACGAACGCAAAATCGGACATCATTCGGATATTGTGAATCGTACCTTTCACCGTTACGATTTCATTTTCGTATTTTTCAAAATCCGCAAACGAAACGGTATTCGTTTTTATTTCGCCGTTTATAACCATAAATTTCTCTCCGCGCAAAAGCCGTTTTTCGCTTTTGCTAAAAAATTTTTATCCATAATATTATAATATGTTTGACAAAAAAAAGCAAGGGTATTATAATGAATTTATCAAATTTTTTGTAGGAAGAAGATAAACTATGCGCGTTCTTGCTATCAACGACGTATCCTGTATCGGAAAGTGTTCGTTATCGGTAACGTTGCCGATTATATCCGCCTGCGGAATTACTTGCGACGTACTCCCTACGGCGCTGTTATCTACGCATACGGGCGGTTTTGAAAATTACACCTTTTGCGACCTTACCCAAAACGCGCGGGATATTATCCGTCATTGGAAAACGTTAAACGTACAATTCGACGTCGTTTACAGCGGGTATTTAGGAAGCATTGAACAAATGGAAATCGTCGCGCAAATCAAACGCGAATTTTTAAAGGAAAACGGACTGTTTATCGTCGACCCAGTAATGGGCGACGCAGGCGAGCTGTACGCGGGATTTTCGCAAACGTACGTGGATAAAATGCGCGAACTTTGCAAAACCGCCGATTATATTTTGCCTAACGTAACCGAAGCTTGCTATTTATCCGAAGTACCCTACCCTTCAAGCGGTGCGTCGTACCCGACGAAAAAAGTGATGGAACGCTTACGCGCCGTTTGCCCCCGCCCTATCGTAACGGGCATACATCAAGGGGAAAATATACTCGTTTCCTACGTCAACGAAAAGGGCGATTTAGAAATTTGCTCGGCGGAAAATATAGAAGGATTTTTCTACGGCGCGGGCGACGTGTTTGCATCGGCGTTCGTCGGCTGTTTGGCGCGCGGAAAAAGCGAAAAGGAAGCGATTATGCTCGCCACCGATTTTACAACCGCCACCATTCGGCGTTCGGCGAAAGAAGTGGACGACAAACGGTACGGGCTTAATTTCGAAAAGGAAATATTTTCTTTCTTAAAAAAATTAAACGCTTGATTTTTTTTACCGTCATTCGTTTGACAAACGGATAGATAAGCGTGTATAATAAATACACGAAAATCTGCGGTGTACGTGGCTCGACATTCAACGGAATCCACATTATAAAATAGGGAGCACGATATTCGTGGCGATAGACAAGGTCTGTTTTACGGAAAGTTCGACGCGCCAAGATTCGGCACCCACCTGCTGAAAACGCGGGTTCATCTTTTTGTCGAGATACGGCACAGGCGGATTTTTTTATAAAAAGCATCAACCGCGAACGGATATTCCGTTCGCGGTTCATTTATTATTTTTTGTCTTTTTTGATATTCGACCATACGAGTTGCCGTATCGCCACAAACGCCACGCCCGCCACCGGCCAAACAATCCACGTTCTATCCCAACGTCCGCTTAAAAAGCTGATAAGTAAATACCCCGCCGCCGCCAACGTCCAATACACCGTATCAAACGTTTCCAACCGTTTGTTTTTGCGCTTGTTCTCCACCGAATAATCGCTTTCTTGTAATAATTTCTCGTAGCCCCCGTGCAAGCAACCGCTCCACACGAATAAAAACACACCGATTGCCACGCTGATTAGCAACACGGCAAGCGAATACAACTGCACGCTTTCCGAACAATCTAAACAGCCCGTTATAATCAGCGGTACGGAAGCCAACACGCACAGCAAAACACCGATTGCTATGCACAGCGCGTTGCGTTTGTTTTTATCCGTCTTTTCTTTTTTCAGTTTTTCCAAATACGACGGTTCGAGTTTAATTTCTTCCTTTTCCAAATATTCAAAGCGGGAAAGTTTTACACCGCTATATACGAACAACAGCACGCCTACCGCCACGAAAGCGAGCAACGTCCCCACGCCGATTCCCGTCGCAACGTTTTCCGAAAAAGCCGTCGAATTTTTGCAAAGCGCCAATAAAACGAACAAAGCGACGGGCGACAACACGCAAAGCGCCACCCCGAGCGCTATTTTCCAAGAGGTAGATTGCACCGTTTGCAAATACGTTTTGCATTCTTCTTCGTCTACCACCCGTTTCACGTTTTCCGTTTTTTCCGTGTCCCTTTCGTTGTCGTCTTTTAATAAGTAATCGGTGCTTACGGAAAACAATTCGCTCATTTTCAGTATTTTATCGACGTCAGGCACGGCCGTACCCATTTCCCATTTGGAAACCGATTGACGCGATACGTCCAAACGAAACGCAAGCTCTTCTTGCGACCAGCCTTTTTCCTTTCTCAACCGTTGTATTTTTTCTTCTATTTTCATACGCTCAATCTCCTTTTGCGTTACTATTATAACGCATTTTTACGGTTGCCACCACCACTTATCACTTACTTTTTGTCAACCTACGGTTGCATTTTGTTTTTTTATACGAAAATCCCGCCTTAATCAGGCGGGATTTTACTTACCGTTAATCCAAATCAAGTAAATCTTGATATGCTTTCGTGTAATAGGTTGCCGAGCTCTTATATTCGTCGCGAATATTGTTTTGCGCGTTAGACACGTACGAATTTGCCGTCGTCGTTTTTAACGCTTCGTAGAACAAGTTAGAGAACGAACCTTCCACTTTCGTATCGCCCGTTGCTTGCGAATGGTCGTATCCACCGTACACTGCGCCGTCCGTATCACCAAACGAGAACGAACAGTAGATAATATGCCAACCGTAATCGGAGGGCGCTACCACGTACGAGCCTACGCCGTTTCTAACAGCCAGTTGCGCCGCGTATTCGAATTCGCCTACGAAATCGGTTTTGTACGGCGTAACCGCATAACCCATATACGTATTCAAACAACCGGTGTCCGTACTGTACGCAAACATCAGTTCGTTTACGGCAGAAAGCGTTTTATAGGCCGCTTGCGATTTATCGAAATATTTATCCGATTGCGCGTTTGCACCGTTAAAATCCACTTTTCCTTCGTAGTACACGAAATTACCGTAATCCACTTCGTCGTCCACCGTATAAACGCCGGTGTTATACGCATTCCAATATCCGTCTTGCACGCCCTTTTCATACGCATTCGTCGGATTGGTCGTCGCAGCGCGCGTTACAGGGTCGGCGCTTACGCCTTGCGCCACGTATTCGATATACGATTCCATTTCGTCGATAAAGCCGTCAACGTCCATCTTTTTCGGCGTAAATTTCCATTCGCCTTCTATAAGTTCCGCCACGCCGTTATACGCGTACTTACCCGCGTATTGTTTTATCGTTTCGTATTGATTGGATTTCGTGAAATTGTTTTCGAAGAATAAATATCCCTCGTTACCACCGAAATAATCTTTATTTGCTTGCGTTTGCGAAACTTCGTATGCGTAGTGTTCGTTTTCTTCCGTACAGAACCAAGCAGAGCGCAAATCTTTCGCCTTTACTTCTTCAAGGAGCGCTTTACGTTCCGCGAACACTTCGTCTTGCGTTAAGCCTTTATTTTTAATCGCGGAATACGCTTGTTCTTGGCTTGCCGAGAAGGGAAGTAAGATGTTGTAAACAAACCCGAAATTCTTCTTGCCGTACAACACGAACGACGTATCCGAAAGCCCGTCAAGCGCCGTATCAAACGCCGTCGAATTTTCTTTGTACGCATATTCTTGCGCTTCCAAGATTTTATCGTATTGCGATTGTACGTGATTTTCCGTGAGTATCTTATACGCTTCTTCTTGCAAATCTTCCCCAAATTTATTTACGAGCGCTTGAGAAAGCGCGGAAGAAAGCTCCATATAGTAGTAATCGAGTTCTAAAACGTTGGACGTATTTTCCCCCGATTTAATCAAGCCGTAACCTTGCAAATTGGAAAGGAAAGAATTATACGCTTTCTTTCTCGTCGTCGCCGTCGAGCCGTCCAACACGTCGTCTTTATACGTACCACACGAATCCAACGTATTTCTACCCGTATATACGCCGTAATCAATTACTTCTTTCCCCGATTGAATATCCGTTTTCATAGGTACGTAATCGGATTTTGCAGTGTTTGCATTCGTCGGCAAAGTGCGCGTTTCTTCGTGCGTGTGCGTATTGCCCGATTTCGCGGTGATATACCCTTGTTCCATCGAATCCAGCGAGCTGTTGATAGACTTCAAAAGCCCGTACACCGCCGCGTCGTAATCTTCCGTTGCGTCTTCTTCGTTGCTGTTTCCGTCGGTAAGGAAATATTTCATCGTTAAAATTTCGCGGTGAGAATTCAAAAGCGATTTTACTTTCGCGTTTTCTTCTTTTTCGATTTCGCTGTTTACGTAGTCGATACAATCTTCCGCCGAAATACCTTTGTCCAAATAATACGCGACGGCGTATTGCGCATAAATTTTGCTTTCCACCAACGAATCCATCAACATATTAAACGTCGCTTCGTAGGTGTAACCGTAATTTTGCACGTACGTATAACCCACGTTTAAGAAATACGCCACCAAGTCGCGCTTGGGAATTTCCGTCGACAAACCGCCTTCACTTACCAAGAGCTGGAAACCTTCCGCGCAGTCCGCGAACCCGTTTTCACTCTTTGCAAGTTGCGGAGCAATATTAACGCTGGCAACCGTTTGGCGCAAATCCTTTTCGCTGTCTACCACGATAAAATCGCACCCTATCGCGCCTACCGTCAATCCGAGCGCTACCAAAAGCGCCGTCGTCTTTTTTAAGAGTTTCTTTTTGTTCATAAAATCTCTCCGATTTTTAGCTATCCTTTCCAAACGCAGAAAAGGGCAAACTATCCCCTTTACATACGCTATCACTGTATATTATAAACTATTTTTCTTTAAAGTGCAAACGTTTTTCGTTATAAACTCGTGAAAGTTTGCGCAAATTTTAAAAATTTCGTCATTTGCGCCATCAATTCCCCTGCACTTTTCCCCCTATAAAATTCAATTACGGGCGCTTGCGCCATATTCAAACGGGTGTACGGTGCGTATTTATCCAAAGCTACTTGTATTCCTTGCGCCCCCAAGCTTTCCAACGACTTAAATTCCAACGAACCCAAACCGCCCGCTACCGTGATTTTTTTCACGTGCGATTTCGTAGCGTAATTTTTTAAAACGGCGATTACCATTAAATTTTCCACAGCCGTCGGCAATTCACCGTACGTATCTTGCAAGGACGAATACACCCGCTTGTAATCGGCGACGGTGGCAATTTCCGCAATTTGTTTATACGTATCCAACCGCCCCGCCGACGATTCCACGTACTTTTCGGAAATGTAAGCGTCCGCGCGAATATCCAGTTCGGGCGGTTCGTACGATTCGCCCGTCAGCTCTTCTTTTAAAAGTTTCGCGTACAGTTCGTACCCTACCCTGTCCATATGTCCGTGTTGTTCCGCGCCAAGCACGTTGCCCGCTCCGCGTATTTCCAAATCGCGCATAGCGAGCTTATATCCCGAGCCGAGTTCGGTAAATTCCATTATCGCTTTTAAGCGCGCCGACGCGTTGTCCGTCATCACCCGCTCCGCTTTATACGTAAAATATGCGTGCGCCAAGCGGGAACTTCTACCCACCCGCCCGCGCAACTGATAAAGTTGGGAAATCCCTAAACGGTCGCTATCAATCACGATAATCGTATTGGCGTTTGGAAGGTCGACGCCGTTTTCGATAATCGTCGTCGTGATTAGAATATCCGCTTTTCCGCCGTAAAAATCAAGCACGGCGTTTTCCAACTGCGTTTTATCCATTCTACCGTGCGCCACCGCGATTTTCGCTTCGGGCAAGATGCGACGGACGTTTGCGGCAAAGGTAAAAATGCTTTCCACTTTATTGTAGAGAATAAACGCTTGCCCACCGCGCGATAATTCGCGAATACACGCGTCGCGGATTAACGTTTCCGTTTCTTCCACTACGTACGTTTGCACGGGCAAACGCTCGGTAGGCGGGGTGTGGATTGTAGAAATATCCCGAATTCCCGAAAGGGACATATGCAACGTACGCGGAATAGGCGTCGCCGTCATCGTTAAACAGTCGATATCTTTGCGTAAATGCTTAATCTTTTCTTTATGCTCTACGCCAAAGCGCTGTTCTTCGTCCAACACCAACAACCCGAGATTTTTAAACTGCACGTCCGACGAGAGCAAACGGTGCGTTCCCACCACCAAATCAATCGAGCCGTCCGCTAGTCCCGCTAAAATTTTCGCCGTTTCTTTGGGGGTGTTAAAGCGGTTTAACGACGCTATGTTTACGCCGAATTGCGCGAAACGTTCTTTCGCCGTGTTGAAATGTTGCCGACAAAGGACGGTGCTGGGGCACATAAGCGCCGCTTGTTTACCCGCAAGCACGCACAAATACACCGCGCGGAACGCCACTTCCGTTTTTCCAAATCCGACGTCCCCGCAAAGCAATCTGTCCATTACTTTATCCGAATACATATCCCCCTTGATTTCTTGAATCGAACTCGCTTGGTCGGGCGTAAGTTCGTAGGGAAACGTATCTTCGAATTCTTGCATAAATATCCCGTTTTCGGGGAATGCGTAGCCTTTATGTTCGGCGCGCTCGGCGTATAATTTTTTCAAATCGAACGCAAGGTTTTTCAGCGACGCTTTTACGCGCGCTTTCACCCGTTCGAAATCCGCACCGCCGATACGGCTGAGCGTGGGATTGGAATCGCCGACGTATTTCGACAGCACGTCCATACATTCGGCGGGCACGTACAACATATCGCCGTCTTTATACGAAAGCGCGACGTACTCTTTCGTGCCGTCCGTCGTTTCGATTTTTTGCGTCCCTACCACCTTACCAATCCCGTGCGTTTCGTGGACGACGAAATCCCCCACTTCGGGCGCGGAAAACATATCCCCGCGTTTACGCCGAATACGACGGTTGTCGGGCGGTTTTGCATACAAATCGTTTGCGCCGATAATCGCCGTTTTACATTCGTGGAGCACCATACCTTTTTCCAATTTATCCGCCGTTATGCAAACGCCGTTCAGCGACGTTATATCGTCGGGCATTTTCACGGTGGAAATATATTCTTCGGAAAAACGCTGGGCAAGTTTTACCGCGCGGGTTTCGTCCCCGCAACAAAGAATTACGCGATAACCGCCCCGTTTCCAATTGATAACGTCCGTTAAAAGAGCGGGAAAGCCGTTTAAATATCTCGTCGTAGGCGTAGCGGAAAAATTAAAAATTTTCAACGGTTGAAAAAAGAACGGATTGCCCGTAAACGTTTGCAAAGCAAGCCGTCTAACCGTTTGTATGCCCGCCTTGAATTTTTCTTGGGATACGTATTGATTTTTGGAAAACGCAAACGCGTCCCCCGTTTCTTGTAACCGTAAAAACCGTTCTTCGTGTTCTTTATATAACGCCGTCGTCTTATCAAACAGCGTTTTTCCTTCGTCGAAAACAAGCACCGCGTTTTTAGGCAACAACGAAAAGAAATCCACCGTGTTTTCCAAAAGGGGCAACGTAAAGCCGTCGTCGTAATTATCCGCCGAGATAATTTCGTCGGCTATTTTTTGCGCCCGAGCGTAACTTTCCGCGCTTTTAAACTGCCGTACGCAATCTTCCAAGCGTTTGCGGATAAACGGTTTTTCTTCTTCGGAAACGACGCAATCGGTTGCCGATAAAACGGTGCGTTCTTTCACGCCCGCCAGCCGTTCGCCCGTGATAAAATCGTACGGTTTGATTTTTTCCACCACGTCGCCGAAAAAATCCACGCGCATCGGCGTATCACCGTTAATCGGATAAATATCGAGTATATCCCCGCGCAAGGCGAACACACCTTTGTTTTCCACTTCAAACGAGCGCACGTACCCCATTTTCGTAAGCGTAGCGGGCAAGGAAAGAAAATCCATTTCTTCCCCTTCTTTAAAGGTGAGCGTAGGGAGCGTTTTAGGAAATGCTTGCAACAAAGCGTCGATTTCCGCGACGATAAGTTCCCCCTTTTGCAACGCGTAAACCCCGTTTAAACGCTTAAACAGCGCGTCTTTGGAAAGGGCTTTGCGATAGAGTAACACTTCGTCTTTCGCGCCGAGAATTTCCACCTTTTTTCCCGAAAGCGCAGATATATTTTCCGACGCCTTTCTTGCGGATACGGCGTCGGAAACGACGTACACGACGGGCGCGTCAATCATACCCGCTATTAAATATTTTAAACTGTCCGAAACGCCAAAAACCGCCGTAGGCGCGCCCCGACGGATTTCTTCTTGTAACGCGGGATACTCCCCGCCTATCTTGTCAAAAGTAAAAAAATTGCGTTTCATAACACTCTTTTAAATCATCTCTTCGAAAAATACGCTTTCAAAACCGCTTTTTCAGTTATATTTCCCCATTACCCTTTCAATATCCAAACCGCGCGCAAAATCCGCGCTCGCTTCTCCCGCCTTTTTACAAGCCGTCGCAAACAGTTCGTAATCGTCTTTCCGCACTTCGGAAAGCACGTAATTGATAATCGGAATATTTACTTCTTCGTCGCGAATACCGATACGAATCCGCGCAAAATTCGTCAAACCCGTTTCGCCGATGATGCTACGCATACCGTTATGCGTACCCGCGCTTCCGCTTGCGCGAATACGGACTTTGCCTTTTGGCAAATCGTAATCGTCGTAAATCACCAACAAATTTTCGGGCGCGATTTTATACTTTGACATCAGCTGTTTCACCGCTCTGCCCGAGTTGTTCATATAGGTAAGCGGGCGGGCAAGAATAACCTTTTCTCCACCGACAAACGCTTCGGCAACCATTGCTTCGCATTCTTTCTTTTTAAACTTCGCGCCAAGCGTTTCCGCCGCGTCGCCGACGGCGATATAACCCATATTGTGAAAGGTTTTTTCGTATTGTTTATCTGGATTTCCCAGCCCTACGATAAGATACATATCCGTTCCCCTTTTAACAAAATCACCGCCACAAAAAATCGTGGCGGAGTTTCTTTTGTGTGTTACGATTAGTCGTACAATTTAGACATAGGCTTGTCGAGATATACGTTTTCGATAGCCGCCGCAAAAATATCCGCAACCGTTAAAACTTCGAATTTATCCAACATTTTTTCTTCGGGAAGATGAATGGTGTCGAGCATAACGAGTTTGGTAATCGCCGAATTTTTTAATCTTTCGATTGCCGGTCCGCTAAGCACCGAGTGCGTACAACCCGCGTAAATTTCCGTCGCGCCCGCTTCTTTCAACGCTTGCGCGCCTTGACAAATCGTGCCCGCCGTGTCTATCATATCGTCCACCATAAGGCATCTCTTGCCCTTTACGTCCCCGATAATGTTCATAACTTCCATTACGTTGGCTTTGGGACGGCGTTTGTCGATAATGGCGATAGGTACGCCGAATTTTTCCGCAACCTTTCTCGAACGTTTTACACTGCCCAAATCGGGAGCAACTACCACGTCGATATTGCCTTTTTTGGCAAAATAGTTATAAAGCGTAGGCCCGCCAAGCAAGTTATCTACGGGAATATCGAAAAAGCCTTGAATTTGTTCTGCGTGCAAGTCCATCGTAAGCACT
>JAZNIR010000116.1:0-21264 GCA_045577595.1 Candidatus Scatosoma sp. | reverse complement strand
CCTTAAAAAAAGGCGGGTTTCTTATGATAAAACGCTCCGCGACAAACCGTCGCGAAGCGTGATTTTTTTATTTACCCTACCGATTAAAGTTCTGCAAAGTATTTAATCGTTCTTACCATTTGGCTGGTGTAGGAGTTTTCGTTGTCGTACCAAGAAACGACTTTAACAAGCGTCGTGCCGTCGCCCATAGGCATACACTTCGTTTGCGTAGCGTCGAAAAGCGAACCGTACGTGATGCCGATAATATCGGACGATACGATTTCTTCTTCCGTGTAACCGAAAGATGCGCTTGCAGCCGCTTTCATTGCCGCGTTAACCGTAGCAGCGTCTACTTCGCCGTCGCAAATTGCAACGAGTTGGGTAAGCGAACCGGTGGGAACGGGAACGCGTTGCGCGCAACCGTCCAAAACGCCGTTAAGTTCGGGGATAACCAAGCCGATTGCTTTCGCAGCGCCCGTCGAGTTGGGAACGATGTTTACGGCAGCCGCTCTTGCGCGACGGAAGTCGCCTTTGCGGTGAGGACCGTCCAATACCATTTGGTCGCCCGTGAACGCGTGAATCGTCGTCATATAACCTTTCTTAATCTTGGAAAGCTTGTTAAGGGTGTTTGCCATAGGAGCAAGACAGTTGGTCGTACAGGAAGCCGCCGAAATAATCGTGTCGTTTTTCGTAAGCGTCTTTTCGTTTACGCTGTAAACGATGGTGGGAAGGTCGTTTCCTGCGGGTGCGGAAATAACGACTTTCTTCGCGCCTGCTTTGATGTGCGCTTCGCTCTTTGCTTTGGACGTATAGAAACCGGTACATTCGAGTACTACGTCTACGTCAAGTTCAGCCCAAGGGCAGTTTGCCGCGTCTTTTTCCGCGTAAATTTTGATGGTTTTGCCGTTTACGGTAATCGTGCCTGCTTCGTCGTCCGCCGAAACCGTGTCCGCAAGCGCGTATCTGCCTTGCGCGGAATCGTACTTGAGAAGGTGCGCGAGCATAGAAGCGTTCGTAAGGTCGTTAATAGCGACTACTTCGTAACCTTCTGCGCCGAACATTTGTCTGAATGCAAGACGACCGATACGGCCGAAACCGTTGATTGCAACTTTTACGTTTGCCATAATAAAGTTCCTCCAATATATGAAAAAATTATTTAATATCCGTTTTTGAACAAGCAAAAATCGACAATCCCTACTTGTCCGTTTACTATTCTACCACACTTTTTTCCTTTCGTCAATAATTTTGAGCAATACTTTGGAAAATTATTTTCGGTATTTTTGCAAAATTTTCCTTTTCCGCCGTTTTTTCTTGGATTTTTTTGTAAAAACGCTCTTTTTATACTCAACCGTTATACAAGCCACAATAATTATAATACGCGCGCGTAATGCACGCGCGCGTATAAGGTTTTCCGTTTATTATCCGTTACGCTTTATAAAAAACTTTGGATTAGCGTTTTTACGCCGATTCCAATCAATACGATTCCGCCCAACAAACCCGCTTTATCCTTCGCTTTGTCGCCGATAAGTTTTCCCACGTACACCGCCCCGAAACTTAACAAAAAGGTTACGACGCCTATCACCGCCGTCGAGCCGAATGCTCCACCGAACAAACTGCCCCCGTCGATTACCGACATTTGCAAGGTTACGCCGACGGCAAGCGCGTCAATCGAAGTGGCGATTGCTTGCAACAACAAAGCGCCTACCGTCAAACGGTACGTTTCTTTCGAACGCTCTTCGATACATTCAGGGGAAGGGCAAACGAGCGCTCGTTTTAAGCGCCTGATTTCTTGAATGCTTTCTATCAGCATTTTTCCGCCTAAAAACAACAAAACCGAAAAGGAAATCCACGCGGATATTTTTTCAAACGTATTTAAAAACGCGCCCGCAACCACGCCCGTAACGTAATAACCGATAAGTGGCATTAAAAATTGAAAAAACCCGAACAAACCGCCTATGGTAAGCGCTTTTAATACGGTTAATTTTTTATCCGTCATTCCGTCCGTCATACTCACCGCGCAAGCGTCCATTGCAAGCGCCGAGCCGACGAGAATAATTTCCCAAATCGACATATTTTTTCCTTTTACAAGCAGTTTTTCTCTTTCAAAATTCGCAAAACGTCCGCAAAAATTTCTTGGGGCGTTTGTTTTCCGTCTACCTTGATTACACGGCTGGGTTCTTTTTCCGCCAAAGCGCAATATCCCGCGTACACCCGTTCGTGAAACGCCATACCCGCTTGTTCCAAACGGTCGTTTTCGTCCGCGCCTTTTTTTCTTTTAAACGCGTCGGCGGGGGAAAGGTCGATAAAAATCGTAACGTCGGGGGAATATTCCTTTATCGCGTACCCGTTAATTTGCGTGATAAAATCCACGCCCAAGTTGCGCCCGTACGCTTGATAGGCAATCGACGAATCCACGTATCTGTCGCATATCACCAACTTGCCTTCCTTTAAAGCGGGCTCTACGCGGTCGTTTAAATGCTGTACGCGCGCCGCCGAATAAAGGAGCGCTTCACATTCGTCCGTCATTTCGCTATTTTTGCCGTTGAGCAATATTTCACGAATCGCTTCGGAAATTTTTCCACCGCCCGGTTCGCGTGTGAAAATATGCGGAACGCCGTTTTGCGTTAAGTATTCGTTTAACAAAGCGAGTTGGGTGGATTTTCCGCACCCGTCGCAACCTTCAAAAGTGATAAATTTTCCTCTTACCATACTTTATGCCTCTTCTTCGTATAAAAATACGTTTATTTTTCTTTCCCGTAAGCCGAAAACGTTATCGGCGCGTTGTAAAAGTTCTATTTTTTCTTCCGTAATCCGTTCCCCGCACGTAATCAGGGGGGTGCAAGGCGGGAAAAGTCCGCACGTATTGGCGCATATTTTGCCCACGCTTTCGGCAAGTTCCAACCATTCGTTTGCCGTATTTTTCGGAAAAACGGTGGGGGTACGTACGCAACGAACGTCCTTTTGCCCGTTTTCGCTCCTTTCGTAAGGATACTTTTTAAACAGCTTTTGCAACAGCTTTTGCAACCGTTTAAAATCGCGCGTTTTCGTGGCGGGAGAAAGATAAAAGGTTACGACGTTGCCGTCGCAAAATTCGGGATATACTCCCTTTTTTATACAATCTTTTTCCGCCGTAAACGCGTGTTTACCAAACAGCGCGCAAACTTTCGTCCAATCTTGATTGGCATACAACCGCGTTTCGACGGCTTTCCACTCGCCAACCGCCTTTTCAAGCGGTAAATTGCGGGGATATTTCACCGCGTATTCCACCGACGCCATAATTGGATAGGACGGACTGGTGGTGCGGAAGACGTCCACCGCGTTTTGTAAACGCTCGCTCCATTCTTCCGTTTTCGCGTGCACGATTGCTCCTTGCGTAAGCGCGGGCAAGCTTTTATGCACGCCGTCCACCCACATATCCGCGTACGCGCCCGCGTACAATCGCTTTTCAAAACGCAAATGCCCGCCGTGCGCCCCGTCGATAACGAGCGGTTTGCCCGCCTTTTTACAAAGGGAAGAAAAATAGGCAAGGTCGGCTACGTTGCCGTAATAATCGGGGGAAGTGAGCAACAGCGCGTCGCTGTTTTCTATCGCGTTTTTTACTTCTTCGCCCGCCGTTTTTTCATTGAGCGGAAGGGGCAATCCGTTTTGCGTTTGCCCTTGAAAAAGAAAGGGGGTAAGCCCTAAAAGGGCGCACCCGTTATACACGCTTTTATGAGAGTCGAGCGCAAACGCCACCCGTCGTATCCCCGCTTGTTTTAAAGCGTGGAGCACAGAAAGCACCCCCGAAGTGCTTCCGTCCGTTAAGAAAAAACTTTGCTTTGCGCCGACGAGACGCGCCACGTCCGTTTGCGCCTGCAAAATGCAACCGCTCGGCGCGGAAAGATTGTCCGAATAGCCTAATTCCGTAATATCCCAATTAGAGCGTTTATGCCCGGGCGTGTGAAAGGAAACGTGCGCTTTGCGGGCGCTACTTTTCAGCATCGAAAGGATATGGCAGGTTTTCGCCGTGCGTTTGTCGCTGAATATCCGTCGCATTCGCGCGCTCCTTATTATTATGATTTTATAACGACGCTTCGTATTCCGCAATACAATCGGCAATCAAATCGTTAATATAAAGCAAGCTTTCGTATTGGAAACCGTATCCCACTTCCGCGTAACGGAAGATTACCATATTCATATTGATAGCCGTTTTCACCCGTCCGCTGTGCGTTATCTCGGGATTGGTGGCGTCGGGATATACGTCCGTTGCATAGTAGTACACTTTCTTTTCCAGCACCGAAGAATATTTATCTTTAAACATATGCCCACCGTCTTCCCCGTCCTTTTTCGTCGGGTCATCCACCAGCGTAGACGGACAAATATTTAAGGAAAAGTTCCCCGTAAGCGTTTCGTCGTCGTAAATATCCACCGTCGATTGGGTTAATTCTACCGTGCCGTTTTGCAAATATCCGTTAAACTGTATCAACGCTTCTTTATACGATTCAATCCGCGCTTTTTCGTCTTGAATACCTTGTTGGATTTGCGCTTCCTTTTTAAAGCGGTTGTCTTTCTTTACCCGCGCGCGGAAATTTTGCGCCACTTTTGTTTCGTCAAGTTCGCCGTTTTGCCAATCCGCGCCGTAATGTTCGATTAAAAATTCTTCCATTTGACGGAAATAATCGTCCAAATCGTACATATAAGGGAAATATCGCATCAAAAAGCTTTCCACGTACGTTTTATATTCGTATTGCGCCTCCACGCCGTCTACGCCCGTGCCTTCGACAAGCGTTTTGGTGTCGGGATTGTCGATATCGGGGATAAACATAACGTCCCCTTCGCCAACCGCCAAACGCGCGTCTAAAACGGTGTACGCGTTGCTTTTTCCCGCGCTTGCCTGCAAATCTTCAATCCGCCGTTCAATCACTTCGTAAGAAAAGAAGTCGGTGGTGCTGTAAAATTCCGAGCCGTAGCCTTCGCCTAAATAACAGCTGTAATGATTTACAAGTACGAACTGTTGCGCCGCCGTGATTTTCGTCGCCGTAACGGAAAAGATAAGCGTCCACGCGAAAATAACCGCAGCGGCAATCGCCACGATTTTTATCCAATCGTAAGAAAGCAAATGTGAAAGTCTTTTTTTGGTGATTTTTGCGTCCATTTTTTCCTCGTTATTATTCGTTTTTTCTTGCATAAACGAATAAAATTTATCATATTTATTAGGGTATGTACGAAATCAACCTTTTTATCGTACGCATAATTTCATAAAGATAAGTACGCGCCGAAACCGCCCCAGCGGGGCAAGGATTCGGCGCGAACGCGTTTATTTTTTCGGTTTCATCGTAGGGAAGAGTATAACGTCGCGAATCGTCGAACTGTCGGTAAGCAACATTACGAATCTATCCAAGCCCATACCTAACCCGCCCGTAGGGGGTAAGCCGTATTCCAACGCGTTGATGAAATCTTCGTCCACTTGCGCGTCGTTGTTTCC
Source organism: Candidatus Scatosoma sp. (assembly GCA_045577595.1). Taxonomy (GTDB): domain Bacteria; phylum Bacillota; class Clostridia; order Christensenellales; family Borkfalkiaceae; genus Scatosoma. The sequence continues at coordinate 15,821 of JAZNIR010000116.1, read as the reverse complement.
CTTTGCGCGCTTTGCTTCCACTTGTTTCAACATACGTTGTTTTTGGTCGATAGGGTCGTTAAGTTCGGAGAATGCGTTGCCGTATTCGTGTCCGCAAATGAAATATTCGAAACGTTCGGTAAACGCGGGATTGGTGGGTTTGCGTTTTGCCAAAGGGGAATTTTCTACGGGGTAATCGTAAATGACGGTGGGTTGAATAAGCTTATCTTCTACGAATGCGTCGAAGAGTTCGATAAGCACCCAGCCCTTACTTGCGTTTTCGTGTTCCAATTCCACGCCGAGCGCCTTTGCCGCCGCACGCGCGTCTTCGTCCGTTTCCCAATCGTCGTATCTTACGCCCGCGTATTTTTCCACCGCTTCCGCCATCGTAAGACGCGTCCATTCGCCCATATGAATTTCCGTGCCTTGATAGGTGATATCCAGCGTACCGCATACTTTCAGCGTAACCGTTTTGTACAAATCTTCTATCATATCCATCATTGCGAAATAATCGCTGTACGCTTCGTACATTTCGATAGACGTAAATTCGGGGTTGTGATAGGCGTCCATACCTTCGTTACGGAAAATTCTGCCCACTTCGTACACTTTGTCCATACCGCCGACGATTAAACGCTTTAAGAAAAGTTCCGTTTCGATACGCATATACATATCCAAATCGAGCGCGTTATGGTGCGTTTTAAACGGGCGGGCGTCCGCGCCGATTTCAAGGGGCAACAGCGTAGGCGTATCCACTTCCAAATATCCGCGTCCGTCGAGATAGCTACGGATTTCCTTTAAAATCAGCGAACGGGTACGGAATACGTCGCGCACGTCCTTGTTCATAATCAAATCCAAGTGGCGCAAACGGTATTTCATATCTTGATTTTGCAAACCGTTATATTTTTCAGGCAACGGCAAAAGGGATTTTGCAAGCATAATCAGCTCGGTTACGTGTACGGTTACTTCGCCCGTTTGCGTTTTAAACACGAACCCTTTAAAGCCGACGATGTCGCCGATGTCGTAATCCTTTTTATACGACGCGTAATTTTCTTCGCCGATATCTTGACGGGTTACGTACACTTGTATTAAGCCGCTTTTATCCGCGATATGCGAAAAAGACGCTTTGCCCATAATACGGCGGGACATCATACGCCCAGCCATCGACACCGTTTTCCCTTCAAACGCTTCGAAATTGTTTTTGATTTCTTCCGAATGCGCGTCGACGGGATATTTCACCTGTTCGTACGGGTTTTTGCCTTCCGACACCAATTTTGCCAACTTTTCACGGCGAATTCTCGCTTGTTCGATAAGCTGTTCTTCTTCGTTTTCCACTTGGGGGTTTACCTGCTTGTTTTCCATTTGTTTATCGTTCCTTGCTCTGTAATAGAAAATTGAATTTTAGAAGATTTCGCGAATTTCCAAATAATATTCGCCGTCGGGAGCGTTTACCTTTACTTTATCGCCCACTTTATGCTTTAAAAGCGCCGAACCGACGGGGGACTCGTTGGAAATTTTATTTTGCATCGCGTCCGATTCCGTCGTGCCCGTAAGTTCGTACACTTCTTCTTCGTCTAAATCTTCGTCGTACACCTTTACTTTCGAGCCGATATGCACGCTGGTTTTGTCGTTGTTTTCTTCGAGAATTACCGCGTTTTTCACCTTGTATTCAAGGTCGGCAATTTCGCCTTCGTTTGCCGCTTGTTCGTTTCTCGCCGCGTCGTATTCCGCGTTTTCCGACAAATCCCCGTGACTTCTCGCTTCCGCGATTCTCTCCACGATTTCTTGACGTTTTACGGTTTGTAAATACTTCAATTTTTCCACCGCTTCGTCGTAACCTTTTTTGGTCATAATATATTGCTGTTCAGCCATACAAAACTCCTTGTACTCCGTCGTTTGTTTTTTTGACGGTTTTTCCGTGTTTTTTGCATATTTTCCGACAAAAAACAACCCTTATCTTCACAAATACACACGAAAAAAACCGCCTGATGCGCGGAGCGTTAAAAATGCACCGTGACTTTCTTCTTTCGCGAAAATCACGGCGTTTGTTTTTTTGTAAAATTATTATAGCTTATTTTTTACGCTTTGTCAATGATTTTTTGATATTTTTAGAATAATTTCATTGATTTTACGCAAAATTCCGCCCGTTTTTTACTTATTTTTCGACAAAAACGCGGACATACGTTCGAACGCTTCGGAAAGGGCGTTCATACTCGTCGCGTACGAGATGCGCACGTTATTTTCGCCAAACGTACCGAACGCACTGCCGGGTACAACTGCCACTTTTTGTTCTTTTAAAAGATTTTCCGCAAACGTTTCCCCGCTCAATCCCGTATTTTTAACCGACGGGAACGCGTAAAACGCGCCTTGCGGTGTGAAACAGTTTAATCCGATTTCCTTTAAAGAATGGAGCACGAATTTCCGCCGTTTGTCGTACGAATCGCGCATTTCTTCCACCATAGAAAATCCGTCCGAAAGTCCGTCTTTCAACGCTTCGATTGCCGCGTATTGGGAAGTAATCGGCGCGCACATAATCCCGTATTGATGAATTTTAAACATTGCTTCGTCGATTTCTTTGGGCGCGCATACGTATCCCATACGCCAACCGGTCATTGCGAACGCTTTGGAAAAACCGTTGATGTACACGGTGCGTTCTTTCATACCGTCAAGCGTAGCAATCGAGCAGTGCTTTTTGCCGTAAGTGAGTTCGGCGTAAATTTCGTCGGTAATTACGAGTAAATCGTGTTTAATCACGACGTTTGCGATTGCTTGCAACTGTTCTTTCGTCATAATCCCGCCCGTAGGGTTGTTGGGATAGGTTAAAATCAGCGCTTTGGTTTTGGGCGTAATCGCCTTTTCCAAACACGCGGGCGTTAAAACGAAATCGTCTTCTTCCTTACATTCGACGGGTACGGGCGTGCCGTCCGCCATATAAACGAGCGGGGAATAGGAAACGTACGCAGGGTCGGGAATTAACACTTCGTCCCCCTTTTCCACGCACGCGCGGAGCGCAAGGTCAATCGCTTCGCTACCGCCCACCGTAACGAGAATGTGCGCGGGGTCGTACGAAAGGGAAAAGCGCGTTTCCAAATACTCGGAAATCAAGTTTAAAAGCGCGGGCAAACCGCGATTGCCCGTGTATTGCGTATACCCCCGTTGCAAGGAAGTAATCGCTGCCGAACGCACCTTCCAAGGCGTAACGAAATCCGGCTCGCCCACGCCCAAAGAAATCGCGCCTTTGGTGGTGGAAACGATATCGAAAAATTTACGAATCCCGCTCGGCTTTAATAATTTGGTTTTTTCATTTACGAAATCACGCATAGTCGCCCCTTTACGCTTGAATGGAAAGACGGTTGTCCGCGTCTTCCGGCTCGGTGAGCGCGCCTTCTATTTTATATTTCTTTAAAATAAAGTGCGTTGCCGTAGAAATTACGCCGTCGAACGTGGAAATGCGTTCGGAAACGAAACGGGAAACCCGTTGCAACGTTTTGTCTTCGATAAAGACGGCAAGGTCGTACGCACCGCTCATCAAATACACCGATTTCACTTCGGGGAAAGTGGCGATTTGTTTGGCAATTCCGTCGAAACCTTCTTTCTTTTTCGGCGTTACTTTCACTTCGATAAGCGCTTCTACAAGCGTATCGTCCGCCCGTTCGCTGTTGATAATAGCGGTGTATTTTACAAGCACGCCCGATTGTTCGAGATTTTCAATCGCGTCTTTTACCGCCTTTTCGTCGGTGGAGAGCATAGCCGCTATTTTCGCGCTGGTAAGGCGCGCGTCGTCCGTTAAAATCGTTAAAATGTCCTTTTCCAAAGCCGTCATAATCGTTTACTCCTTATGAAAGTATGTTTTCTAAAAATAAATAATCGTAACCGAGCGTTTCTACGAAATCCCGCGCGATAAATTTTACGTGATTAAACTTCGCGAAATTGAAAATATGCGTTTTCGTCAGTACGGGCGTGGGAATATCCAAATCGTGGCAAATATCCACGAGATAATCGAAAAAATGCGAATAAGTAAGCTTTTCGCCCTTTTCATACACGTATTGTTTGCGGATTCGCCCGTCCGTCATCAGTTTTGCCCAAATTCTCATATCGGTATTATACACGAAAACGAGAAAAAAGTAAACTGTTTCAACGGGTTATATTTTCCATTTTTTCCGCATAGGATAAACTGTTTAAAAAACTTTCGCTTATCCGCGCCTTTTCTTGCGGAAGAGCGTTTTTGACAAAAACAGACAAACAAACGCTTTTTAGGCGAAATTTAGTCAAGCGTAAACCGATATAATGGAGCGTGTGGATATGAAAAAAACGAAATTTCGACATTTTCTTTCCCGCAACCGCAAAGGCGTGGCGGTTGCAATCAGTTTTATCCTTACCGCCGTGTTTGCGTGCGTTTCTACTTGCGTTTTCGTGCTTAAAAAGCACCCGTCCGCGCAAACCGTCCACGCAAACCGTTCGCTCCCTATTTACAGCGTCGCCACCGAAGAAAAAAAGGTGGCAATCAGTTTCGACTGCGCGTGGGGGGTTGATTACACCGATAAGCTTTTGGACGTTATGGAAAAAAACGACGTGAAATGCACCTTTTTCGCCGTAGAATTTTGGGTGGAAAAATATCCCGAATACGCCGAAAAAATCGTCAACGCGGGGCACGAATTGGGTACGCACAGCCGTACGCATTCGTATATGAGCAAACTTTCCAAAGAACAAATTATCGACGAATTAAAAACGTCGGCAAACGCCATTGAAAAGGCTACGGGGCAAAAAACCAATCTTTTTCGCGCGCCCTACGGCGATTACGACAACCTTTTAATCGACACGGCGAAAGAACTCGGATTTTACACCGTTCAGTGGGACGTGGATTCGCTCGATTGGAAAAATCTTTCGGCAAACGAAATTGCTTTGCGGATTATCAACGGCGCGAAAAACGGCTCGATTATCCTTTGCCACAACAACGGATTGCACACCGCCGAAGCGCTCCCTATGATTTTTTCCACGTTGAAAAATAAAGGGTACGAATTCGTGCCGATTGGCGAGCTTATCTATAAAGAAAATTACCAAATCGACGCCAACGGCAAACAACACCAAAATTCGTAAAATTGCCGTTCGTTTCGTACTTGGTGGGCTTATTTTGAAAAAAGTAACGAAAAAATTTTTTATATTATTACGTTTTGGAGGTTATTATGAATTACGTTACGGAAAAAAACAACAAGGTTTACGTTATGGGTGAAATCGTCAGCGACGCTACCTTTTCACACGAAGTGTACGGGGAGGGCTTTTACGAATTTTTCGTGAAAGTGATGCGCCTTTCGGGGCAAGCGGATATTTTGCCCGTTACCGTATCCGAACGCCTTATACAAGGGGCGATGCTCGGCAAGGGCAAAACCATTTGCGCGGTGGGACAGTTCCGCAGTTACAACAAAATCGAAAACGGCAAATCCCGTCTTATGCTGACGGTGTTCGTCCGCGAACTGTTGGACGAATTGCCCGCAAACAATCCCAACAGCATCGTGTTAAGCGGGTATATTTGCAAACCGCCCGTCTACCGCACCACCCCTTTTAATCGAGAAATTGCGGATATGTTGATTGCCGTTAATCGCGCGTACAACAAATCCGATTATATCCCTTGTATCGCGTGGGGACGCAACGCGCGGTTTGTAAAAAATCTTGCGGTGGGGGATAGAATCGCCATTTCGGGGCGTATTCAAAGCCGAGAATATCAAAAAAAGCTTTCCGAAACGGAAATTAAAACGATGACCGCCTACGAAGTGTCCGTTTCCAAGCTTGCCGAATTTGATTTGGACGGCGAATTCGATATCGACGACGAGTTCGATTTATACAGTATGCAAAAAGGGCAAGCGGTGGATACGATAGCCCCCGCTCTTGCAAGCGTGGAATAATAAAATTCCCTTTGGCGAGCTGAAAAAGCTCTCCTTTTTTGCTGTTTTTTTACAAAATTTTTATATTTTTTCCGTTCTATACGATAGGCTTTCTTCATACAATATAACAAAGGTAAAAAAGCAAAAGCAAGGAGAAAAAATGTATGAACGAAGAAATCGAATACGCTGAAATGCTGGAAATCCCCGTGTCGACTGTAAACGTCGTCAAGAAAAAACAAACGAAAAAACGCAAACTGTTTTCTCGCCACGAAAACAAACGGAACGTCGACTTGAAAGAATCGGTGTTGCAACGGGTAAACGATAGGGTCGCTGGTTATCCCCAAGCGGACGGCGCGCAAACGGAAGAAACGTTTGCGTTTGCCGAAAACGAAAGTGGCGAAGGAAAATTACTCTTTGACGACGTACCCCAACGTATCGACACCGTACGCTTGTATTCCGCCCGCGAAAACGGCGTAAGCCAAGACGTGCGCTTGTATCCCGAAGATTTTCCGCTTGTAAACCGCGAGTTTACGGACGGGGAAAATACGGAAAACGACGGGGGCATGTATAAGACGAACGAAAATAATTACCCCAAACCCTACCCCTTTGAACGGCAAGAAACGCCTGCCGAGCGTCGGGCGCGTAAAATTCTCGGCGCGGAATTTATCGCCGCTTGCGCTTTGTGCGGGGCTATCTTTTTAACCAACGTGTTTATGCCTGGAAGCGCGATTAACACCTTTTTCCGCTCGTTAGAAAAAAAACAAACCGCCGCGATTGACGCGCGCGATTACGACGATTTCGTTTTGTCGGGCGTGGTGAGCGATTTCTCGTCGGTGCAATTAACACTCGACGAAAACGGCGTGCTTACCTTGCAAGACGAATGTTGCGTGTATCCCGTTGCGGACGGCACGGTGCGGGAAGTGCTTAAAGAGAGCGACGGCACGTACACCGTAAAAATCGCGCACTCGGAAAACTTCTCGGGGGTTATCGGCGGACTTACCGTCGTGTATTACGAAGAAGGCGCAACCGTAAAAGCGAACGTCCCCGTCGGTTTTACCAACGGCGAACGCGCGGTGGAAGTTACGATGTATTCGTGCGGAGAGCTGTTAAACTGCTTTTACGTAACCGAAGAAAACTGCCTTGCTTGGGTGGAAAACGTATAAAGGGGGCGGTGATTTGGAGCATTTTTATCCTATCGCCAAACGCAAAAAAAACGTGAAAAATACGGAAAGGAAAGAAAAAAAGCGACAGAAAAAACACTGTCGCTTTCCCTTTTTTTCTATGCGTTTGCAGTTGCACCCCCTATTTCTTCTCGTGGGGGCTTGGTATTGTTTGCAAGGCAATTTGTTTTTGTTTTTGGCAAGCTGTTTGGTGGCGTTACAACACGAACTCGCGCACGCGTTTGCGGCGGCAAAGCTTGGTTATTCGCTCAATAAAATCGTTTTAATGCCGTTCGGCGCGGTGATTGACGGGGATTTGCGGGGTATTTCGCTGAAAGACGAGTTGTACGTTGCCGTTTGCGGACCGCTTTGCAATCTTGCCACCGCCGCTTTTTTCGTCGCTTTGTGGTGGTTCGAGCCGAATTTATATCCGCTTACCGACACGGCGTATTACGCGTCCCTTTCTATCGCGCTCGTCAATCTTTTGCCCGCTTATCCTTTGGACGGAGGGCGGGTGCTGTACTGTTTCTTGGCAAGGCTGTTTTCTAAAAACCGTCCCCAGCAAGAAGGCGAAAAAATCGCAAAACGCGTTTGTCGCGCCCTTTCGGCAACCTTTTCGGCGGTTTTGCTTTTCTTTTTCGTTTACGGGTGCGTGCAAGGCGCGCCCAACTTCACCACGCTGACGTTTGCGGGCTTTTTGCTCTTTGGGCTCATTGGCAACCGCGACAAAACGGCGGTGTATCACAAAATAGATTTTTCCGCGAAAAACGCGTTGAAACGTGGGGTGGAAATCAAGCGGATTGCCGTGCTTTCCAGCTGTAAAATCAAAGACGTTTTTAAGTATTTCGAACGGGGCACGTATCTCGTTTTGGAAGTGTACGACGAAAAGGAAAACAAACTCTTTGAAATCCCGCAAAACGCGCTTTCGGAAATTTTTTTGCGCGCCGAAACCCCGCATTTTACGTTGGGCTCTTTATATAAAAACGAGAAAACGGGGGCTTTTTACGTTAAAAACACTTAATTTTTACGTTAAAAACGCTTAAAAATAATAAAAAGCTACAATCCACCTTTAAAAATCGTTGCCTTTCTTTTTTCGGTGTGTTATACTTATTACAATGCGCGTTTTATTCTTTCACAAGGCTTTGAAAGAACGCGTAATAACTCGGGGCAACGGACTTTATGAAAAAGGAATGGTTTTTCGACCGCTATTGTAATCAACAATTCGCCGCGTTCGTCGAAGACGGAAAGCTTACCGATTTTTCCATTGAATCGGAAAACAGCGGGGAAATCGTTGGAAATATTTATAAAGGCAAAGTCGCAAACGTACTTGCAGGTATGAACGCGGCGTTTATTTGCTGTGGTTTGGCGAAAAACTGTTATCTTTCGATGGAAGAAACGTACACCGACTACACTAAATACGACGGCTCGCTCGTGTCGACGGGCGCAAAACCGTTGGATTTGAAAGAAAACGAAGAAATTATCGTGCAAATGACCAAACCGCCACGCGGAAACAAGGGCGCGAAAGTTACCACCAACCTTTCTTTCGTGGGGAAATGCTTGATTTATTTGCCACAAACCAACTTCTTGGGGATATCCCGTAAAATTACCGACGAAACGCAACGGGAACGGTTGCTTAAAACGGTGGAAAAAATGCGGGAATCGGAAAACGAAGGGTTTATCGTCCGTACGCAAGCGCCGTTTGCTACCTTAAAACAATTAAAAACGGAAGCGACGTATTTGAAAAAATTATACGCGCAAATGCTAGCGCGGGCAAAGGGCGCGCCGATTGGGACGGTGCTTTACCAAGACGAAACGTTGCCGATGCGTACGATGCGCGATTCGTTTGGGGAAGACATTTCCGCTATACACGTAGGCGACAAACAGCTTTACGAACAACTCAAAGAAATCGTCCGTATGCGTAAAGACATTTCCGAACGCAAACTGATTTTTTACGACGGCGAACGCTCTATGATGAAAGAGTACGGTATTTCGCCGTTGGTACACGCGGCGGCAAGCCCCACCGTACCTTTACAAACGGGCGGATATATCGTTATCGAACACACCGAAGCAATGACCGTCGTCGACGTGAATACGGGCAGTTACGTGGGCACGGACAATTTGGAAGAAACGGTGTTTGCCGTGAATATGGAAGCGGCGAAAGAAATCGCCCGTCAAATTCGACTTCGCAATATCGGCGGTATCGTCGTTATCGACTTTATTGATATGTTGGACGAAAAGCACCGCCTTGCCGTAAACGACGCGCTGGGCGAGCTGTTGGCGCAAGACAAGGCAAAATGTCATCTTTTGCCTATGAACGAGTTTTGCGTTTCCCAATTTACCCGTAAACGGGTAGGCAACGATATGCACTCGTTTTTGGTAAAACCGTGTAGTTGTTGCGCGGGCAAAGGGCACGTACCCGACGACATTTTCGTTATCACCCGCTTGCGCGCAAACATTCTCGACTGCTTTGCCGACGGCTACACGTCCGCGATTATCGACCTGAACGAAAATATAATGAGAAAAATTTTAAGCGAAGGATTTTTCCGCGTAGAAGCGGGCGCGCGCTGGAAAAACAAACGCATTTACTTTATCCCCCACAAAACGTATAAAGAAGATTTCTTCACCGTGCGCGGAGAACGCGCCGACGTTTTGGTGTTGCCCGACAACGCGCAAATTTTATATTAAAATATCTCTTTATAGCAAAACCCCCACCGCGAGATTGCGGTGGGGTTTTTCGTTTATTACTCGATTTATTCTTCCGTTTCTTCGTCGTCCGTTTCGTCCGTTTCGTCTAATTCGTCGGTTTCAACGGGCGCGTTGTACAAATCAATCACTTCTTTAATTTTCGCCAATACGCTTTCCTTGCCGTAGCCCGTTTCCGCACTGGTGGCAAGCAAGTTTTCCGTTCCCAAATACAAATCGGACGCAATCGCGCGAATATGTTCTTTGAGTTTCATTTTCGAAAGCTTGTCCGCTTTGGTGAGCGTTACGGTAAACGGCATAATGTAATAATTCAAATATTTCAGCATTTGCACGTCGTCCGCCGTAGGGTCGTGGCGGGAATCCACCAACATAAACACGTGCGCGACGTGCTCTTTGCGTTTAAAAAATTCGTCCAACGTTTTCGCCCACTTTTCCTTTTCGCCTTTGGATACGCGCGCAAACCCGTAACCAGGCAAATCGGCAAGAATAAATTCCCCGAAATCGAAATAGTTCACAAGCCTCGTTCGCCCTGGTTCGCTACTCGTTTTCGCCAACTTTTTACGGTTTGCAAGCATATTGATAAACGAGCTTTTTCCCACGTTTGATTTCCCGCACACCGCGATTATCGGCTTGGTTGGCGTGATAAATTGCTCCGCTTTTGCAGCGGACGTAATAAACGTGGCGTTTTTCACCGTCAAAAGGGGTTTTTGCGGTTGGTTTTTATCGTTCGTCTTATACATAGGTGCTCCATTTCTTATTTTTTCTTACAGCGCACACCGCTCGGCTCGCCCGCGTCTTTGGGGATTACGGGCAACGTTTTCGCTTTGGGCAGAGTGCGTTTTTTGCTTTTTTCTTCCTTTTTGGAAAGGAGCGCCAAAGCAAACACTTCTTCCGCTTTGGAAACGGGAATAAACCGTACTTCCTTTTTCAATATTTCGGGAAATTCGTCCAAATCTTTTTCGTTGGCTTGGGGTATAATCACCGTTTTTATCCCCACTCGTCTTGCCGCAAGCGCCTTTTCTTTTAAGCCCCCGATAGGCAACACGTTGCCGTGCAAAGTAATCTCGCCCGTCATAGCGATATCCCCGCGCGCGGGCGTTTTCGTAAGCGCGGACAAAAGCGCCGTCGCTATCGTAATGCCTGCGCTCGGCCCGTCTTTGGGCGTTGCGCCTTCGGGCACGTGTACGTGGAAATCCAGCCCGTCGAACGTCGCCCCTTCCAAGCCGTATTCGTCCGCGTTTGCGCGAAGATAGGAAAGCGCCGTTTGCGCCGATTCTTTCATTACGTCGCCGAGTTTTCCCGTCAGTTTTACGTTTCCTTTGCCTACGCAAACGGACGTTTCCACCGACAAAGTCGTTCCGCCAACCGCCGTCCAAGCCAAACCCGTAACCGCGCCAATTCGCTCTTTTAGCAACGACGAGTCTATGGTGAAACGGGGCGCGCCTAAAAGTTTTTGCACTTCCGCCGAAGAAACTACCACTTGTGGCAACGCCTTGTCTTTGGCGTATTCGACGGCGATTTTACGGCACACCGAGCCAATCGTGCGTTCCAAACTCCGTACGCCCGCTTCCCGCGTGTACCCTTCCACCAAAAAGCGCACGCCTTCGTCCGTAAACGTAGCGTTGGCGTTGCCAAGCCCGTTTTCTTTGAGCTTTTTCGGCACGAGATAACGCTTGGCTATTTCCGCCTTTTCTTCCAGTGTATAGCCCGAAAGTTCGATAATTTCCATACGGTCGCGCAAGGGAGCGGGTATCGTTTCCAACGTATTCGCCGTCGCGATAAACAGCACCTTGCTCAAATCGTAAGGGTATTCGATAAAACGGTCGCGGAAGGTTGCGTTTTGCTCGGGGTCGAGCGCTTCCAACAACGCCGACGAGGGGTCGCCGTGCATATCCGAAGTAATTTTGTCGATTTCGTCCAATAAAAACACCGGATTGATTGCGCCTGCGTTTTTCATTCCGTAAATAATCCGTCCGGGCATTGCCCCGATATACGTTCTTCTGTGTCCGCGAATTTCCGCTTCGTCTTTCACCCCGCCAAGACTCATTCTAACGAATTTCCGTCCCAAAGCACGGGCAATCGACGACGCAATGCTCGTTTTTCCCACACCGGGCGGGCCGACGAAACATAAAATCGGCGCTTTCATTGCTCCCGTCAGTTTAAGCACCGCCAAATATTCGGTGATGCGCTCTTTAATTTTTTCCAAACCGTAATGGTCTGCTTCCAAAACGTCGATACAGTCTTGTAATTTTTCCGTATCCGTCGTTTCTTCCGTCCAAGGCAAAGCAAGCACTTGTTCGAGATAGGACGTAATCACCGTGTATTCGGGAGAGGACGGTTGCATTTTATCCATACGGTCGACTTCTTTTAAGCATTTCGTTTCCAAATCTTGCGGCAAATTTTTCGCGAGTATTTTCGCGCGGAATTCGTCTTCTTCCTTGCCGTCGTCGCCAAGTTCGGTGTGAATAGCTTTGAGTTGTTCGCGCAAGAAATATTCCTTTTGCGATTTGTCGATATTTTGCCGAACGGCGGCGTTGATTTTCTTCTCGATACGAGAAATTTCCAGCTCGTCGTTTAAGCATTTTTCAAACAAACTTAAACGGTTAATCGTGTTTTGTTCTTCTAAAAGCTGTTGCTTGATTTCCAACTTAATCCGCATCGCCGACGCCGCCAAATCAATATATTCGTTCGCATCGCGACATACGTCCAATTTCAAAAGCGCGTCTTTGCCGATTTTCCCGTCGGTGGCAAGCACGTCTTTTACGAGCGCTTTCGCCGTGCGGAAATACGCTTCCGTCAGCGTTTCGTCCCCCGATTTTTTCAACAGCTCGTCCACGACGGCGTAAAAATATCCGCCGTTTTGCGTGCCGTCCCCGTTTTCCACGCCGATTTCTCTTGCGCGCCCTACGTACAAACCTTCGCACACGACGCGCATAATGCCTGCGGGAAGTTGCGCGATTTGTTTGATTTTCGCTACGCTCCCCACCTTATACAAATCGTCGGCGGAAACGTCGTCTTGTTCGGTTACCTTTTGCGTACAAATAAAAATCAGCCTATCGCCGTTTGCGCTGGCGCGTTCGATGGCTTTTAGCGTCATTTCTCTGCCCACTTCAAACGTCGTCGTGGCGTGCGGAAAGGCAACCTTGCCACGCAACGGTATGACGGGAAGTATATTCGTGTTCGTTGTGATGATATTTTCTTTCTTTTCCATATATATATTATTACCCAAAATCAACGCGTATTAAACGGTTTGATAGTATAAAAGGCAGGCAAACCGTTGCCCGCCTTTCTTGATACGACTTTTATCGTAAATTATTCGTTCGTTTTATCCGCCTTTTTTTCCGCTTTGTTTGCTTTCGTACGCTCTAAAACGACCACGACTACGCAACCGACGAGCAAGGACGCAAGCCCCAGCACGAGCGCGTATTTAATGCACGCGGAAACGGGGGAAGCTTGGCTTAACAAGCGAACGCCGTCGATACGGGACATCTTTTCGCAAATCGTTTTGTCGTAACCCGTCGGCAACGGTAAGCTTTCCGCCAAGTATTCGGGCACTTTTTCACAAAGTTGATAATATACGAATTCCGCAAACGCCTTATTGTTGGGCACTTTGATTTGTACGTAAATAAAGCTGGTTACGTTTTCGTCGTAGAATACGCTAATCGCGCTCTTAATTTGTTGAATAAGGGAAACGTATTGCGACGTCGCACGGAATGCGTCAAGCGCGTCTTCCGTTAAATCTTCCGCGTTGGAAGCGCCTTGTTCCCAAGCCGTTCTTGCTGTGTCGCGAAGCGCGTCCACTTCTTCGGTGGTGTCGGGAATAGGCACGCCGTTTTCGTCGAGAAGTAAAAGTTCTGCAAAATAATCTTGCACCAAAAGGGTGGAAGCAAGGCTCATTACGTTTTCACCGTACGTACCGTTGATGATTTGCGACGAAGACGTTTCCTTAACGGGATTTGCAAAGAAATTGATTTGCGTACCGTAAGCCTTTACGCTTTTCGTGCTCGCCAAGCCGAAGCCTGCGCCAACGACGATACCTGCAAGCAAGGTGATAAGAAGAATTTTGAATTTTTTAAGAAGAATTTTAAAAATTTCCGCTAAACTCAATTCGGATTTTACGTTGTTTTGTTCTGCCATTGTGTTTTTCTCCTTTTTTTACGCGCGCTTTCGCACGTATACTTTCATATATATCTTATTATAACACCTTCCTTTAAAAAAGTAAAGCGTTTTTCACCTTTTTGTTTTCTGCAACCGCGAAAATCAAAGGTTGCCCACCCGATTTCCTTGCTTTTTTTTCAAAAAGATGGTATAATAAGCGGGTAAGAAGTAAAAAAGTCGGTTAGAGGTGGGTATGCAAACGCTGTTTAAAAATACGCGGGCGTATAAATTGATGAAAGCGGACGTAGAAAAAGGTCAGCTGGGGCACGCCTACTTACTGCTTTTAGACGACGCGCGCAATTTGAAAAACGCGCTGAAAATTTTTGCCAAATTGGCGTTTGGTTGCGACGAGCCGACCACCCTAACAACCCGTCGGATTGCCGATTTAATCGACGGGGAAAGTTTTGCCGATTGCTTGTTTTTTCCCGAGCCCAATAAAAAATTTATGGTGGAAGACGCGGAAAAAATCGCCGAAGAATGCACTTTAAAGCCGATTGAAGGGGATATAAAAGCGTTCGTTGCCTGCGATTTTGCCGACGCCAACGCCGTATCGCAAAACAAGCTTTTAAAACTGCTGGAAGAACCGCCCGAAAACGTCGTGTTTTTGTTGGGCGCGACGACGGCGTTCCCCTTGTTGCCCACCGTCCTTTCGCGGGTGCAAAAATTGGAAATCCCCCCCTTTGACGCCAAAGAGCTTGCCGATTGTTTGGCGCGCACGTACGAAAACGCTTACGCAAAAGAAGATTATTTGCTTTGTGCGTCCGCTTGTGGCGGTTCGCTCGGGACGGCGCAAAATATGTTGGAAGGGGGCGCTTATAAAGAGCTGTTAAACGACGTTTTTTCGCTGTGCTTGGCAAAAAAAAGCGACTTGCCCGCGCTGATAAAACGCATTGGGGAAACGAAGAAAAAGAAAGAACTTCTCTCCCTTTTGCGCTTGGTGTTACGCGATGCGCTTCTAATAAAAACGGGCATGGGGGACAAGCATATTTTCTTACAGGCGGAAACGTCGAGATTGCAAAAAACGGCGGAAAAATACACCACCGCCACGTTAATTCGAGCGCAAGAATTTATTGCCCAAGCGGAATTGGAAACGACTTTTAACGCCGTCTTTCCACAATGTTTGGAAGTGTTGATTTCAAAAATACAACGTGCATAACGCATTTTGTTAAAAGAATAAAAAACGCATATTTATACAAATATGCAAGGAATGATATATGGTAAAAGTAGTAGGAATTAAATTTAAAAACGGTGGCAAATTGTATTATTTTGCCCCCAAAGAAGGGGAAACGTACACCCGTAATATGCCCGTAATCGTGGAAACTTCGCGGGGGATAGAGTATGCTTGGGTGGCGCATCCCGAAAAAGAAGTGGACGATAAGGAAGTGGTTGCGCCTTTAAAACCTATTGTTCGTATCGCTACGCAAAAGGACGTGGATTTTTATCGTTCGTGCGAAGAAAAGAAACCGAAATCTATGCAAATATGCAAAGAGAAAATCGTGGCGCACGGATTGGATATGAAGTTGGTTGATTGCGAATACGCCTTCGACGGCAGTAAAATCGTGTTCTATTTTACGTCGGCAAACCGCGTGGATTTCCGCGATTTGGTGAAAGACCTTGCAGGCGCGTTACATTCGCGTATCGAACTTCGGCAAGTGGGCACGCGGGACGAAACGAAATATCTCGGCGGGATTGCCCCTTGCGGACGGGTTTGCTGTTGCGCGGGGAATATGCCCGAATTTAAGAAAGTGAGCGTGCGCATGGCAAAGGCGCAAGGTTTGTCCTTAAACCCCGGCAAGATCAGCGGTCTTTGCGGACGGCTTATGTGTTGCTTGGGCTATGAAATGGAGCATTATACGGAAGCGGCGAAAAACTTACCAAGTCGGAGGCCAAGCGGTCTTAGGAAGACAATGTCATAAATCAACTCCTTGGCTCACAGAACGACATG
>JAZNIR010000115.1:0-1560 GCA_045577595.1 Candidatus Scatosoma sp. | reverse complement strand
CGACGGAAACGTAGACGGGAAATTCCAAGTGTTTGACGGAAGAACGGGCGAACCGTTTGAAAACCGCGTAACCATCGGCGTACAATATATGATTAAACTTATCCACCTCGTTGACGATAAGATTCACGCGCGTGCTATCGGGCCTTACAGCTTGGTAACGCAACAACCGCTCGGCGGTAAAGCGCAATTCGGCGGTCAACGTTTCGGTGAAATGGAAGTTTGGGCGTTGGAAGCGTACGGCGCGGCGCATATTTTGCAAGAAATTTTGACGGTGAAATCGGACGACGTCGTAGGACGTGTGAAAACGTACGAATCTATCGTTCGCGGGGAAAATATCTCCGAACCGGGCATTCCCGAAGCGTTTAAAGTGCTCTTGAAAGAATTGCAAAGTTTGGCGTTAGACGTGAAAGTGCTTACCGAATCGGGCGACGAACTCGTGATTCGCGAATTTGAGGAAGAAGAAGAGGCGGCGGACAACGACGCAAGCTTGAAAGATAGCCTTAAAGACGAAGAATTGGAAGAAATCGACTTCAACGTGGACGACGATGACGAAGACGAAGAAGACGACGAAGACTTCGCGAATATCTTCGACACGAACGAAGACGAGGACGACGAAGACGGCTTTAACAGCGCACCGAGCAAAGACGACGAGGATTTTGAAGACGATTTGGACGACGAAGATTTCAGCTTTGGAAATCTGTTCGGCGACGATGACGACGAAGAACTCGGCGATGAAGAATAAAGGGATAAGGAGAGTGTAATATGTACGAATTAAACGATTTCAATTCCATTCAAATCAGCATCGCATCCCCTGAAAAAATCAGAGAATGGTCGTACGGGGAAGTAACCAAACCCGAAACGATTAACTACCGTACCCAAAAACCCGAAAAAGACGGTCTTTTCTGCGAAAAGATTTTCGGGCCGATGAAGGACTGGGAATGTCATTGCGGGAAATATAAGAGAGTTAAATATAAAGGACACGTATGTGAAAAGTGCGGGGTGGAAATCACCCGTTCGAAAGTGCGCCGTGAAAGAATGGGGCATATCGAACTTGCCGCGCCCGTTTCGCATATTTGGTATTTTAAAGGCGTGCCGTCGAAAATCGGTTTGCTTTTGAATATGGGACCGAAACAACTCGAACAAGTTATCTATTTCGCGTCTTACGTGGTTATCAATCCCGGTAGCGTAGACGAATTGGAATACAAACAAGTAATCACGGATAAACAACTCCGTGAAATCGAAGAAAAATACGGCAATTCTTCCGTTACCGGCTTGAAAGTGGGTATGGGTGCGGAATCCATTCGCGAACTTTTGATGGCTGTCGACCTTGACAAGGAAAGCGCGGAATGTAAAGCGATTCTCGACGAAAGCGCAAACAACGCGAAAGGGCCTGGACAAAAGGCGATTAAGGCAATCAAACGTATGGAAGTTATCGAATCGTTCAGAAAGAGCGGAAACCGCCCCGAATGGATGATTTTGACGGTGCTTCCCGTTATTTCTCCCGATATTCGTCCGATGGTGCAACTTGACGGCGGTAGATTTGCTACGTCCGACTTGAAC
>JAZNIR010000114.1:0-6184 GCA_045577595.1 Candidatus Scatosoma sp. | reverse complement strand
CCTCCGTAAGCCCTTTGTAGCTTGATTTTTACCTCTTTCTACTCGTCTTTTCGATTTTAAAAAATTCTATACTTCTTACTCGGCTAATTTTTTTCCTACAGTTTAAAGAGCCTTAAAATTGCTTTTAACGTCTTTTCTTTGTATTAACCAAATTAGCTTTACTTTTCATATGAAAATTTTGCCTTTTCGTACTCGTCTTTATTATTTCCTAATAAAAACTTCTTTTCTTTGCTATGCAGTTGTTAATCTTCTCGTTGCCGTTTCAACAGAAACGTTTCGTCGAAAAAAGCGCTTTCGCTAATCGACAGCCTAAATACTATACCATTTACAAAAGAGAAAGTCAAGCGTTTTTGAAAATTTTTTGAAATTTTTTTCATTTTTTTAAAAATTTTTTTTAAATGCTTTTGCTTTGCTGAAAAGAGCGGAAAATTCTCGTCTTTTCGCGCTTATACGCGCACGACATATTATATAATATATGCAAATCAAGAAATAACGATACGCCCCGCAACGTCGTTGCGGGGCGTGTATGCTTTTTTAAATAATTTTACGGGCGAAGTCCCATACCGCCTTCCAGCGTAACCGTTTCGCCGTTCATATATTTAAAATCGGGATTTGCAAGTTGTACGCAAACTCTGCCGATTTCCGTTTCGGGGTCGCCGAAATGTCCCGCAGGGGGCATTTTCACGTTCGCTTTAAACGCATCGGGATACGCTTTTTCGAAATTTTCGAGTTGCGCCGTCCACGCAAGCGGGCACACTACGTTGGTGTTGATGCCGTCTTTCGCCCATTCGGTTGCCGCGACACGCGACAAACCGCGAATTCCTTCTTTCGCCGCCGCGTACGAGCATTGTCCGTAATTCCCGAACAACCCCGCGCCCGACGCAAAGTTGATAATACTGCCTTTCGTTTCTTTTAAGTACGGATAGCACGCTTTCATATAATAGAACGTTGCGTACAAGCCCGAATACATAGCCAAATCAAACTGTTCGGTGGTGTGGTCTTGAATCGCTACGCCGGACGCGGACGCTTGCGCGTTGTTGATAAGCACGTCCACTCTACCAAACGCTTTCACCGCTTGTTCCACAACCCCTTTTGCAATCGCTTCGTTATCGCCACCAGCGGAAATATCCGCCGAAATTGCCAGCACGCGTACGTCGTACAAACGTTCTAACTGTTCTTTTGCCTTTTCCAATTTCGCAACGTTACGCCCCGTAATCACGAGATTGGCGCCTTCCTTTGCATAAGCGGTGGCAATCCCGTAGCCAATCGAACCGCATCTGCCGTCCGACAACACCGCATAACCCGCGCCCGTAATAATTGCCGTTTTACCTTTTAAAAATCCCATATATGAAATCCCCTTTTTTATTTTTCAACGTTTTTTAATCGTCTATAAAAAGTATAACACATTTTATAACCGTTTGTAAAGCTTATGAAGAAATTTCTTTTAAGGATTTTTGACAAAATAGCACAAAGACCGATAAACTTCTTTTTTATCAGTCTTTGTGTTTTTGTTATACTGCAATCAAAGAACTTCGGCAACTGTCAATCGAAATTTTCGTCCACCAACGAAACGCACCAATAAGACGTTATCTTGCGCCCGTGTACAAAGCGCTACAAAGTTTTCTCGGATAACTTGCAAAATTTCGTCCGTAAAATCTTTATCCGTCGATTTGCGTTTCAAATCTAAAAGCTCTTCCGTCTCCACAGCGGAACTTTTTATAATCTTATTCATAAAATTCTCCTTTTTATTATTTACAGCTTTTGCGCGCTTACATTACTGTACTTATATTATACATCACGAGTTTGGCAAGTTGCAAGCGAATTTTGCCAAATTCGTAGATAATAATTTGTAGAAGGAACACTATTTTATGGATATTTTGTCGAAATTCCCCGAAAACTTAAAAGAATTGATGTTTGAGCGAAAAATAAAGAACGGTACGCTGGCAAAGGCGTTAGAAGTGAAAGAATCCACCGTTTCCCGTTACGTAAACGGTAAAAGGCTACCTACGTACGGGAATTTTGTAAAAATGCTGGAATATTTTCAATGTTCGGCGGATTTTTTAATCGGTAAATTGGAATACCCGCCCACAAATTTGGTTTTTCAAACAATACCGCCCTTTTCCGAACGTTTCCGTTATTTATTGGAAACGCATAAAATGACGCAATACGCGTTACATCAAAAAACAAATTTTTCTTACGATAATTTTAACCAATGGTTAAAAGGCACGACGGCTCCTTTTTTAGACAATTTGGAAAAATTAGCCAATGCGTTTAACTGTTCGGTTGATTATTTAATCGGACACGTACGTTAAAATCAAAAATCGCTCTTATAAAAGAGCGATTTTTTATATAGCCCTTTGTGGGGAGGGACTTTGGTGTACCCGCTAAGGTTCTTTTAGGTAAAGCTGTTCTTTGCGTTCAGACGCGCTCATTGCCTATTACATTTATGAAATATTGCAAGCAATATGAAATAATTGGAAATTATGAAATTTTTGCAAAGCAAAAATAAAATAAAATTTATACCATAATATACACAAATATATTTCATATCCACAGGATATTTCATAATCCTATTATTTCACTTATGCCGACAGGCATAAATTTCATTGAAAAGAGCTGTGATTTTGCATCAAAATCACAGCTCTTTTCTGGTGTACCCGCTGAGGTTCGAACTCAGAATCGACGGCGTCGGAGGCCGTAATGTTATCCAATTACACTACGAGTACGTGTTTTTTAATTTTTCGCTTTTTTAAAAAAGCAATTATATTTTACTATTTTTCACTTCCTTTTTGCAAGCGTTTATGCTATAATATTGCTAAATTAAACGAAAAATTTTTCAAAAAAAGGAAAAGGAAAGAATTTCTATGTCGAAAACGGTGGTGATTGGTATGAGCGGGGGCGTAGACAGTTCCGTCGCGGCGTTGCTTTTAAAAGAACAAGGCTTTAACGTGATTGGACTGTATATGCTGAATTGGGAAGAAAACGACGAAAACGGTTGTTGCACGGCAGAAGAAGATTTTGCGGACGTGCGACGCGTTTCCGCTTTGCTCGACATACCTTACTACACCGTCAACTTCGCCAAAGAATATATGGACAGGGTGTTTTCCTATTTCCTTGCCGAATACAAAGCGGGCAGAACGCCCAATCCCGACGTGCTTTGCAATCGGGAAATCAAATTCGGGCCTTTTTTACAAGAAGCCAAACGGTTGGGCGCGGATTATATTGCTACGGGGCATTATTGCAAAATTTTACACGATAACGGCGTGCATTATTTGCAAAAAGCCAAAGACCAAAACAAAGACCAAACGTATTTTTTAAATCAGCTTTCCCAAGCGCAACTGGAAAACGTACTCTTCCCCTTGCAAGATATGGAAAAGCCGGAAATCCGTAAAATCGCCCTTGAAAAGGGATTGGCAACCGCGAAGAAAAAGGATAGCACGGGCATTTGCTTTATCGGCGAACGCAATTTCCGCAAGTTCCTTTCCACCTATCTCCCCGCGCAAAAAGGGAAAATTCTCGATTTATCGGGCAAGCAGGTGGGCGAACACGACGGTTTGATGTATTATACGCTCGGTCAACGCAAGGGGTTATATCTCGGCGGAATCAAAGGCGACGACGAAGGCGGAAGATGGTTTGTCGTTAGAAAAGATTTACAAAACAACGTGTTATACGTTTCGCACGGCGACGAAACCCCTTTATATTCCAAATCGTGCGAAGTAGACGGTTTTAATTGGATACCCGCAAAACCCGAAAAGGCGCAATTCGAATGTACGGCAAAATTCCGTTACCGTCAGCCCGACCAAAAAGTGTTTGTAGAAATCAAACGTGGCGGCGGTTTGCATATCGAATTTGCGGAAAAGCAACGCGCCGTAACGGAAGGACAGTACGCCGTTTTATACGACGGGGAAAACTGTTTGGGCGGTGGCGTGATTCAAAGCGCGGAATATTAAAATAATCTTTTTCAAAAACTGTAAATAACAATATTTTCAAAAAAATACGCAAAAATCGGCATTGACAACGCAATAACGACAATCTATAATGTAATTATGGTGTCTAATCCCGTTATTTTATTGCAAAATAGGAGCGTTTATGCAAATTCTTTTAGACGAAAACAAGCCTTTTTTTAAAGCAAATTTACACTGTCATTCGGTTTTTTCGGACGGTAAAATGACGGTAGAAGAATTAAAAACAGCGTATATGCAAAATGGATATTCGGTGATTGCGTTTACCGACCACGAGCATTTAATCGACCACTCCTATTTAAACGACAAGAATTTTCTTGCAATTACCGCTTGCGAAGTGGCAATCAAGGAATTTCCCGAACAATCCACGCTCGTCAATAGGGCAATGCGCGTATGTCATTTGAATTTTTACGCGCTCGACCCGCATAATACGGTTACGCCTTGTTATCAAAAGGTGTACGACCATTTCGTAAACGAGCATAACGCGCATCTTATCCGCTACGATAAAGAATACGTTCGCCGTTACGATAACGGCGGTGTAAACGAAATAATCCGTATTGCCAACGAACAAGGCTTTATCGTATCTTACAACCACCCTACTTGGTCGTTGGAAGACGCGTCGCGGTATTTGAACTACGAAAATTTGTGGGCGGTGGAAATCCACAATACGAGTTGCGCAAACGTCGGAATGCTCACGGACGAGCACGCGTTCGACGACTTCTTACGGGCGGATAAAAAGATATACTGTACGGCGGCGGACGACAACCACCAAAAATCGAGTATGTTCGGTGGTTGGGTGCAAATCAACGCCCCCGCGCTTACGTACGACGATATTATGACAGCGCTGAAAAACGGGGATTTTTATGCGTCGACGGGGGTGGAAATTCAATCGCTCGTCCGCGACGGCAACGACGTTACGATACGCACTTCCCCTTGCAAGCAAATCACGCTGATAACCAAAGGCAGACGGGTAAGCACCGTACGGGCACAAGAAAACGACACGGTTTGCCAAGCCACCTTTACGTTACAGGAAATGGACGGGCATTTCCGAATCCGCGCGACGGACGAAAAAGGAAAATCCGCCTATACCCAATCCTATTCCATTTAATCTTTTAAAATCAAAATCCTGTCTACCGTTTGGATAGACAGGATTTTTTATTGCCGTTTATTTCCGCTTATTCGTCGTTACCGTCGCCGTCAAGTAAATTTTCGCTTTCCGTTGCGCCTACTTTCGCCTTGCGTTTTTTCAAGACGAGCACCACCGCCAACGCGCCACCGCCAAGCGCAACCACACCGCCTACGACGCCGAGAATCAAGCCGATATTCGCTTTCTTTGCGGGCGTTGCAAACTCTTCGCCCACTTCCACGTATAATTGCAGTACGTTTTCGCCGTATTGCACTTCCACGACGTTGTCGTATTCGCTTTCAAACGGCGTATCTCTTAAAACGGTTACGTTTGCTCCGCTCACCGTTTCCGTCGAGCCGTCGTCGTAATACAACACGAGTTTCAAACCGCTGGTTGTAAAGCGTTCGCCGATGCCGTATTTATCTTTATACGAGCCTGCAACGTAGTCCACCGTCGTTACGGACAAGGGGATATCGTACTCTTTTTTCACCGCGCGCAGTTGCGTTTCGATGGCAAGCAGTTTCGTTTCGTTATCTTTGCCGAAATATTCCATTTGCGCGCCGTCGTTTACGATATTGTTATACGTTTGACGAACGGCTTTCACCTTATCGGCGTATTCCATTACGTACGCTTTCGATACGCCACCGCCAAGCCACGATTTTACGACGTTTGCATCTTCTAACGCGTTCATTATATCCCGCGCGCTACGCGTAGCGTCGGTGATATGCACGCCCGTCGTGCTCTTTTTGCCGAAATACAAATTCCAAATATAATTATCGTAACCCACGCCGTTTTCGGGATAATTTAATTGTAACGTGCTCACCGCCACAGGCGTAGATACGTAGGACGTGAAGTCGAAGATATGCGTTTCAAAGTTGGTGTAATAATACCCTTTATATTTGCCTTGCATCTTCAATTCGATGGATTCAATCGTTTGTTCGATACCCAAATCGTGTGCGTTTTCCAACGTAGGCGCGTCGATGGATTCAAACGTGTACGCTTTTATACCGCTACCAAAGAACGCGCCGTGCCCGATTGCGTTGACCGTGTACGGCAACACCACTTCGTCGATTGCGCCCGTTTTCAAGCCGTACAC
>JAZNIR010000113.1:0-8824 GCA_045577595.1 Candidatus Scatosoma sp. | reverse complement strand
GGTACGCCCCTTGCGCCCGGTGCAAACCCGATGCACGGTAGAGACGCGAACGGCGCGTTGGCATCTTTGGAATCGGTGGCAAAATTGCCTTACGAATATTCGAGAGACGGTATTTCCAATACGTTCTCGATTACGCCCAGCTCGCTTGGTAAAGAAGACTAAGCGCTTGGCATATAATAAAATAAAAAGATAAAAAAGGAGAAATGATTATGTCGAACAGAGTAGATAATTTGGTGAATATGTTAGACGGTTACGTTGGCGACGGCGGTTACCATTTGAACGTGAACGTGTTTAATCGCGAAACACTTCTTGATGCGCAAGCGCATCCTGAAAAGTATCCGCAACTTACCATTCGCGTTTCCGGTTATGCCGTAAACTTCATTAAACTTACCAAGGAACAACAAGACGACGTTATTTCCAGAACGATTCACGAATCTATGTAAAATCGCGCGCGTAAGTTTTTTGAAAGAATGACTTTATGACACACGAAACTGCCACCGCGCAAAAACACGGTGGCGGTTTTCTATTTTAGATAAAAAGGAGAGTTTATGGCTACCAAACGCAGTAGAAGAAAGGCGAAACGGGAAATTGAAAAGTTTGCGAAAAAACGTCCGTTCGTGTTTTTCTTAATCGTCGTGCTTGTCGCCGTTGCGGTGGGCGTGTATTATTTTTGGCAAAAGAATAAAAAGGACGAGCCGATTATTACCGACGATTTACAAATTCATTTTTTAGAGCTTGGAAACGGTTCTTCGGGGGATTGCACGCTCATAAAAACGGGCGACGTCGAAGTTTTGATTGATGCGGGTTCGAGAAAAGGAAGCGCTACGACGATAAAGCAATACGTGGACGCCTATTGCACCGACAGGGTGTTGGAATACGTGATTGCTACGCACGCACATCAAGACCATATCGCGGGATTTGTTGGAGAAAAGAGCGGTTCTACCCAAACGGGTATTTTCTATCAATACAAAATCGGCACGCTGATACAATTTCCCCTTACCGACCAAAAGTTGGAAACGGATAAGGGAAATGCTACGTTATACGCGGAATATTCGGACGCGGTGGAATATTTAAAAACCAAAGAAACGTCCGTTTATACGGCGTTAGAATGTTGGAACGGCGGGAATGCGACGGAAGGCGCGAGAAGAACGTTCGTGTTGGATGCAAAAACGCAAACGTCTATGAATATTCTTTACAATTACTTTTACGAAAATCCCACTTCGGGCGGTGGCGGTGAAAACGAGTATTCCGTTTGTACGCTAATTTCGCAAGGGGATAATCACTATTTGTTTACGGGTGATTTGGAAGAAAAAGGAGAATCGTATTTGATGCAATATAATTTCTTGCCCAAAGTGAAGTTGTTTAAAGCGGGACATCACGGAAGTTATACGGCAAGTAGCGAAAATTTATTGTCGGTGATTCAGCCGGATATCGTATGCGTTTGCTGTTGTTGCGGGAATATGGAGTATGCAAAAAATCCCGAAAACGATTTCCCGTCGCAAGCGTTTACGAATCGTGTGGCGAAATACACCAAACAGATTTACGTTACTTCGATTATATCCGCTGACGGAAAGAATGGGCAATCTATGAACGGGAATATCGTGTTGATTGAAAAGGACGGGGAATCCAAAGTGCGTTGTTCGAATAACGCGATACTCTTTAAAGATACCGAATGGTTTAAAACAAACCGAACTTGGCCGTCGGACGGTGTAGCGTAGGAAAAGGAATAGCTTATGAAAGAAGAATTTTTACGGACGGCGTTGCTGATTGGCAACGATAACGTGGAAAAATTGCATAACGCGCGCGTGGCGGTGTTCGGCGTGGGCGGGGTTGGCGGTTACGTCGTGGAAACGCTCGTGCGCTCGGGTGTGGGCGCATTGGAGCTGATTGACAACGACGTCGTTAGTTTGTCGAATATCAACCGCCAAATTATCGCGCTCCATTCCACTGTTGGACAGTTGAAAACGCACGTGGCGAAAGCGCGCGCTTTGGATATCAATCCCGATTGTAAAATCGTTACGCGCGAATGTTTTTTCTTGCCTGAAAACGCCGATACGTTTGATTTTTCCGCGTACGATTACGTGGTGGACGCCATAGATACGGTAAGCGGGAAAATCGCTTTAATCGAACGGGCAAAACGGGCGGGTGTACCCGTTATTTCCGCGATGGGCGCGGGGAATAAATGCAACCCGACGGCGTTTAAAGTGGAGGACGTTGCCAAAACCAACGTTTGCCCGCTTGCACGCGTGATGCGACGGGAACTGAAAAAACGGGGGATAGACGGCGTGAAATGCGTGTATTCCGAAGAAGTCCCTATCGACAATAGAAACGGCGAAAATAGGGCGGAAACGGGCGGGAAAATCCCGCCTGCAAGCATTGCGTTCGCTCCGTCCGTGATGGGCATTATCCTTGCAAGCGAAGTGGTGAAAGACATTATCGCGAAATAAAAGCTTGGAAAATGCCCCTTGAAATTGGATAAAATAGAAAAAACGACGAAAAAACAAACGTTTTCGTCGTTTTTTTACGTGTTTTTTACGACAAATTGTCGTAATTGCTCTAAAATACGACAAAATGTAGTAAAATAAATATGTGGAAAGGATAGGGAGAAAAATTAAAGAATTGCGCGTGGATATGGGTATCACGCAAGCACAGCTGGCAAAGGCGCTGGGTATTACGCAGGATAGCGTATCGCTTTGGGAAAACGGAAAACGACTTCCCGATACGCAGTACGTAATCGCGATTTGTCGGTTTTTTGACGCGTCCGCCGATTATTTGTTGGGCATAAAAGAATAAAGGGTGAAAAAGACGCCCCGTTACGGAAAATTCCGTAGCGGGGCTTTTCATTTTTTTATACCGTTTTACGATTATTTTTCGTCGCTTGGTTGTACTTTGGCAATATCGTACGGGGTGCTTTGGTAGACGAAATAGTTCAGCCAATTCGAGAAAAGCAAATTGGCGTGCGCCCGCCACGAAACGAGCGGGGGATTCGTCGGGTCGTCGTTAGGAAAATAATTTTTCGGCACGTGAATCGGTTTGCCGAGCGCAACGTCCCGTTCGTATTCCGCTTTTAAGGTGTCGGGGTCGTATTCCGAATGCCCCGTGATAAAGATTTGTCTGCCGTTTTTGGTGGCGATTGCGTACACGCCCGTTTCTTCCGCCGACGCTAAAATTTTAAGCGCGGGTACTTTTTCGATTTCCGCGCGCGGGAGCGTGATGTGGCGGGATTGGGGTACGAAAAACAAATCGTCGAAACCGCGAAAGAGTATAGATTGTTTGTATTCTACTTTATGCGGGAATACGCCGAACATCTTTTCGGGCGTGCCAATTTTGTCGATTCCGTAATGATAATAAAGCCCCGCAAACGCGCCCCAACAAATATACAGCGTGCTGTGGACGTGCGTTTTGCTCCATTCCATAATTTCGCAAAGCTCTTGCCAATATTCTACTTCTTCGTACGAAAGATGTTCAAGCGGTGCGCCCGTGATTATCATACCGTCGAAATTTTCTTTTTTTACGTCGTTAAACGTTTTGTAAAAGGCAAGCAAATGTTCTTGCGCCACGTTCTTCGATTGGTGTGAAGACGTGTGGATTAGCGTAAGTTCTACTTGCAAAGGGGAGTTGCCGAGCAGACGCGCAAATTGCGTTTCCGTTTCGATTTTCTTTGGCATTAAATTTAAAAGAAGTATTTTTAAAGGACGGATATCCTGCGTGATGGCGCGGGTTTCCGTCATTACGAAAATATTTTCCCCTTCCAAAGTTTTTACGGCGGGTAAGTTGTTGGGTATTTTAATAGGCATATTTTTTTACCTTTTTTCCGTTGTTAGATATTTTGTAACGCTTGCGCGATATCGTCGATTAAATCTTGATAATTTTCTATACCGCAAGAAAGGCGGATAAGGTCGCCAGGTACGCCTGCGGCAAGCAGTTCTTGTTCGTTCATTTGACGATGCGTTGCGGAAGCGGGGTGCAAACAGCAAGAGCGCGCGTCCGCTACGTGCGTTTCGATGGCAATCGTCTTTAACGATTTCATAAACTTTTCCGCCGCCTTTCTACCGCCCTTTACGCCGAAGCTGACGACGCCACAAGTGCCGTTCGGCATATATTTTTTCGTTAATTCGTAGTATTTATTCGACGGGAGCGCGGGATAGTTTACCCACGTTACGTTTTCGTTGCTTTCTAAAAATTCCGCTACTTTTTGCGCGTTTAAGCAGTGGCGTTCCATTCTTACGTGCAAGCTTTCCAAGCCCAAATTGAGATAAAACGCGCTTTGGGGGGATTGGGTGCAACCGAAATCGCGCATAAGTTGCGCCGTCGCTTTGGTGATATACGCTCCGCCTTGTCCGAATTTCGTCGCGTACGTGATGCCGTGATAGCTTTCGTCGGGGGTGCAAAGACCGGGGAATTTATCCGCGTGCGCCATCCAATTAAAGTTGCCCGAATCGACGATGCAACCGCCCACCGCTACGCCGTGTCCGTCCATATACTTGGTGGTGGAGTGCGTAACGATATCCGCGCCGTGCTCAAAAGGACGGCAGTTAATCGGCGTTGCAAACGTGTTGTCGATAATCAAGGGTACGCCGTGCGCGTGCGCGACTTTCGCGAATTTTTCAATGTCGAGCACGGTGAGCGCGGGATTGGCAATCGTTTCCCCAAACACCGCTTTCGTATTCGGCTTAAACGCTTTGGCAAGTTCTTCTTCCGTGCAGTCGGGATTAACGAAGGTAAAGTCAATCCCCATACGTTTCATCGTTACGGCGAAAAGGTTGTACGTACCGCCGTAAATGCTGGACGAAGAAATCACGTGGTCGCCCACGCCCGCGATATTGAACACCGCGAAAAAGGACGCGGCCTGTCCCGACGATAACAGCATTGCCGCGCTTCCGCCTTCCAACGCGCAAATTTTTGCCGCGACGGTGTCGCAAGTGGGGTTTTGCAAGCGGGAATAGAAATAACCGCTCGCCTCTAAATCAAAGAGCTTGCCCATATCTTCACTGGTGTCGTATTTAAAAGTCGTGCTTTGTACGATAGGCACTTGGCGGGGTTCGCCGTTACTCGGCGTGTAGCCACCTTGTACGCAAGTCGTTTCAATGCGGGGTGTTTTCGTTTTCATAAGTCTATCTCCTTAACGGAAGTTTTTTACGTTTTATTACATTTTAGTATATCACAATTTGCCGTTTTTCGTCAAGTATTTTACGGTATAAAAAGGTACGCTTGGCGCAAAATAAAATATATGAGAAAGGATTGGAAAAACGGGCGGAAAGGGTACGCTTTAAAAAAAGGCGCTACGTTTACGGCGTTATGGATTGCGTGCGTTTTCCCGTTTACGGGGTGTAAGCGGGTGGATAACGGCGCGTTTTTAAAAGACGTCGTGTATCGGGAAGATTTTTCGTCGGTGTACGACGCGATTGGCACGCGCGTAAGCTTGGAAAACGTGAAAGAAGGGGCGGACGGCAGAGCGTACGCGGAAATAGACGGCGTGGAATACGAATTGGGAATGGATTTTTTGTCGATGGCTATGGTGTATAACGCCAAACCGTCGGGGGCATTTACGACGGCGGAAGACGCGTACAACGAATGGTGGCGGTTGTATATGCAACGTTGGAATTGTTTGATGCCCGAAGTGCCCCTTTATTCCAATCAATATTACGACGTGTACAACGGGAAAATCGACGAATTGAAAACGTCGCCCTATTGGGACGTAAACGACGCGGTGATTGCGTCCAAAGTGATTACGGGGGAAAACGCGGTGGTGCTTGGGAGCAGTACCGAACTTTCCGGCTCGTTTCGCGACGCGTCGTTTGGGAAGTCGTCGCCTGCTTCCGCCGATTTGGCGGTGCAAAAACTTACCAGCGGATATTCTACCGTCGTTACGGATATGGGTGGCTCGTACGTGTATGCGGACGAGCATATTTTGGCGAGCCACGACGAAAAAATGAACGCGGACGGTACGAAAACGTTTACCATGCGGATTGCCGACAATCTCGTCTTTTCCAACGGGGAAAAGATAACGGCTAAAAATTATTTGGTCGGCTTGCTTGCGGGCAGTTGCGCCGTGATGCGTTCGGCGGGCGGGAAAGATTCGGCGGGATTGACGCTCGTTGGGTTTGATGAATTTAACCGCTACGACGGAACGGGGGACGTCGTACCTTTTGCGGGGGTACGGCTTTTAGACGAGCATACCTTTTCTATCACCGTAAAGCAAGAATACGCCGATTATTATTACGCGTTGCAATACGGAGCGTTTACGCCCGCACCACTTGATTTGTACTTGTGTGGATACGATATTAAAGACGACGGCAACGGCGCGTATATCGAAAAAGGATTTTATAAAAAGCAAATGAAAAACGGCGTGGAAACGTACGCGTTTGCGGATAAAATCAGGGAAAATATGTACGACGTTTCCGCTAATCGTTTTCCGTATAGCGGGCCGTATTACGTGGCGTCGTACGATAAGAGCAGTAAAACGGCGACTTTACGGAAAAATCCGCTGTATAAAGGGGATATTCGCGGGAAAGCGTCGATAGAGCGGATTTCTTACGTGAAAATCGTGCCCGAAACGCAACTTGACCAATTAAAAAAAGGCAGAGTGGACGTGTTGGCGGGCGTAACGGGCGGGGAAGAAACCAAAGCGGCGCTCACCGTCGTAGACGGCGTGCGTTTTAAAGAAACGCATTACGACCGCGCCGGGTATGGCAAGCTTGCTTTCCGTTGCGATTTTTCCCCTACGCAATTTGCCGAAGTGCGACGGGCGATTGCTTACACGATAGATAGAAACGAGTTTGCGCAAGTGTTTACGGGCGGGTACGGCTCGGTGGTGGACGCGCCCTATTACGTGCGCTCGAACGCCTATCTCGCCGTGAAAGACAAGCTGAAATTAAACAAGTACGCGTACGGCGTGGATAAAGCCAAAGAATCGCTGATTGTAGGCGGGTGGATATACAACGCCGACGGCAGTTTGTACGACGAAAAACGGGGCGGTGTGCGGTATAAAAAACTGACGGGATACGAGCGTTCGCACGAAAATTTGGCGTATGCGTCGACGGATAATAAATACCGTACGGTGAAAGTGGGCGACGAGTATTATATGCCACTTGTTATCAACTGGATTGGCACGCAACCCAATCCCGTAACCGACCAACTGATAACCGCTTGGCAAAACAATCCCAACGCAGGCAGAAAAATCGGCGGGTATATCACCTATTCGTCGGGGGATATGGCGTCCGCTTTGTACGGGGAATATATGCAAATGCCCGCGTACGGCTTTACGAAAGCGCGGTTTGGCGCGGTGAATTTCGCTACGGGCTTTACGAGCGCGGCGTACGATACGTCGTTTTCTTGGACGTTAGACCCCGAAAAATACGATAATTACAGCAGTAATTATTTGCGGGACGACGCGGATTTTTTATCGGCGTACGCGGATAAAATGCAAAGGAGCGGAAAGGGGAAATGACGAAATATATTCTAAAACGGATAACGTATATGTTGTTGGCGATTGTCGCGCTCTCGTTTTTGATTTTTCTTATCTACAATCTTTTGCCTGTGGATAAAGCGAGCGATATGGCAATGCAAGAAATCGCGAATAATAAAAATTTGAATTATGCCGAGCGGTATTTATATTGGCAAAGAAGATACGGTTTGGACGGCGGACTTATCAAGCGGTATTTGCGGTGGATAGGCGTCGCGCCCTTTTACGACGGCGCGTTTAACGGGTTGTTGCAAGGCAATTTGGGCACGTCGATAGCGTACGGAAAACCCGTTGCGGAAGTGATTAAAGAGCCACTTTTAAACACGGCGTTTTTAAATATTTTCGCCACCTTGTTGGCGCTTGGCATTACGTTGCCTTTGGGAGTGTTTTGCGCGCGGAAACAAGGAAGCAAAAGGGATTTTGCCGTACAAGTGGGGACGATTGTGGGATACAGTATGCCCGCGTTTATTATTGCGATTTTGTTTATTTGGCTGTTTGCCATTAAGCTGGACTTGTTTCCCGTTTCGGGTATGCAAAGCGTGGGAAAAGAGTACGTGGGCTTTCGGGCGTTTTTAGATAAGCTATATCATTTCGCCTTACCACTTCTCGTAATGACATTTTGCTCGCTTGGCGGAATGACGCGGTACGTGCGGGCGTCAATGATAGACGCGCTTTCGCTTGATTGTATTAAAACGGCGCGCGCAAAGGGTTTAAAAGAAAAAACCGTCGTGCGATTACACGCTTTTCGTAACGCGTTAATCCCAATCGTCGCGTTGATTATCGGGTGGTTGCTCGGGATATTTTCCGGCTCGATTATGATTGAAAATATCTTCGGCATCAACGGCATTGGCAAGGTGTATTTCGATGCGCTCAAATCGGGAGATAACGAAATTGCGCTGGCTATGCAAATGTTTTATATCGTTATAGCGCTCGTTGGAAATTTGCTCGTCGACGTGGCGTACGGCTTAATCGACCCGCGTATCCGCGTGGATAAATAGGGGTGAAAGAATGAAAAAGAAGGGATTAAAAAGGGCGGGGGAGCGCACCGTAAACGGCTTTAAACGGGTGGGGAATTGGCTCAAACGCGGGTTTGTGGGCGGAAGTAAATCGCTTGGGAAGGTGGAAAACGCGCGCGCGGAAAGTCCGTCGGGGCTTTTGCGGGAAGCATTTTTTCGAAAAAAGACGGCGGTGGGCGCGCTGGTAATACTCGTCGCGTTGTTTTTATTCGTGTTTATCGCGCCTGCGTTCGTGGAAATGAACGTAAACGATAGTGATCCGTTAGGGCAAAACATTGCCCCCGGTTACGGACTTTCCCGCGTGCCGAAGCGATTAAAAAAACAAATTGAAACGATCGACGGC
>JAZNIR010000112.1:0-17350 GCA_045577595.1 Candidatus Scatosoma sp. | reverse complement strand
GCTTTAACCACTACGTACACTTGCAGTCAAGGATTATTGCTGACGTTGCCGAATATGTATAAAATTGCAGGCGAACTTTTACCCACTGTCTTTCACGTAAGCGCGCGGGCAATCGCTACGCACGCATTAAGCATTTTCGGCGACCACCAAGACGTAATGGCGTGTAGACAGTCGGGGTTTGCGATGTTGGCGTCGTCGTCCGTACAAGAAGTAATGGACCTTGCGCTCGTCGCGCATTTAGCCACTTTAAAATCCAGCGTGCCGTTCGTGCACTTTTTCGACGGTTTCCGTACTTCCCACGAATATTCGAAAATCGACGTGATTGAATACGACGAAATGAAAAGCTTATTAGACGAACAAGATATTGTAAATTTCAAAACGCGCGCTTTAAATCCCGAAAAGCCTATCCAACGGGGTACGGCGCAAAATCCCGATTTGTATTTCCAAAACCGAGAATCGGCAAATAAATATTATCTTGCCTTACCGCAAATCGTACAAAATACGATGGACGAAGTGGCAAAAATCACGAAACGGGCATATCATTTATTTGATTACGTAGGCGCTAACGACGCCGAATACGTAGTCGTTCTTATCGGGAGCGGGGCTTCCGTAATGGAAGAAACGGTAGAAAAAGTTAATGCAAACGGCGGAAAAACGGGACTTATAAAAGTGCGTTTATACCGTCCGTTCGACGGCAAAGCTTTTTGTAGCGCCCTGCCCCTTACTTGTCGTAAAATCGCCGTGCTTGACCGCACGAAAGAAGCGGGCGCGATTGGCGAACCGTTATATCTCGACGTCGTTTGCGCGTTGGCGCAAAACGGAAAAACGGATATTTCCGTCGTCGGTGGGCGGTACGGATTGGGTTTGAAAGATTTTACGCCGTCGATGTGCTACGCCGTCATCAAAAACCTTTTATCCCCTATCCCCAAAAACCGTTTTACCGTCGGTATTTACGACGATTTAACGGATACTTCCCTTGATTTTTCCGAGTCTTTTATCACCGCTCCTAAGGATTGTACTTCGTGTAAATTTTACGGTTTGGGTTCGGACGGAACGGTGGGAGCGAATAAAAATTCCGTTAAAATTATCGGAGATTACACCGATTTATTCGTGCAAGCTTATTTCGTGTACGATTCCAAAAAATCGGGCGGGGTTACCATTTCGCATTTGCGTTTTGGAAAAACGCCCATCCGTTCGTCCTATCTTATCGACCAAGCCGATTTCGTTGCTTGCCACAATCCGTCTTATCTTGCCCGTTACGATATTCTACGCGATTGTAAAGACGGCGCAACGGTGCTTTTAAATTGTCCGTGCGACGATTTTATTCAACTCAACGCATACCTACCCCCTTCGTTTAAGAAAACCGTTGCCGAAAAACGGCTGGCTCTTTATATGATTGACGCCACGAAAATTGCCAACGAAGTGGGCTTAAAAGGGCGAACGAGTACGATTATGCAAGCGGCTTTTTTCTTGTTAAATCCGCAAATAATGCCATACGCGCAGGCAATCGAGCGTTTAAAAGACGCTTTACGAAAAAAATTTACTCGAAAAGGCGAAGAAGTAATCCGTATGAACGTAACGGCTATTGACAAAACGCAATCCGCCGTTCAAAAAATCAATTACCCCGACGATTGGCGCAACGCGCAAGACGAAAAGGCGGAAAGCGTACACGAAAACGCGTATTTTCGCGACTTTATCCACCCCGTTTTATCTTTACAAGGCGACAAATTGCCCACGTCCGCCTTTTCCCCCGACGGGAGCGTTCCGACGGGAACGACGCGGTGGGAAAAACACGGCATTGCCTTTTCCGTCCCGTATTGGATTACGGAAAACTGTATACAATGTGCCCAATGTTCGTTTGTGTGTCCGCACGCGGCAATTCGCCCTTTTATTTTAGACGAAAAAGCGGAAAAGCCCGATTCGTTCGTATGCAAGCCCGCCGTTGGATTTGAAAATAAATTATTCAGAATACAAGTTACCCCTTACGATTGTATGGGCTGTGGCGTATGCGCCAACGTATGCCCCGCCCCTAAAAAGGCGTTGGTTATGCGCCCCGTGCGCGAGCTTTTGCCAAACGAAGGGATAAACTGGGAATTCTCGCAAACGATTAAACCTATAATTGCGGAAAATTTTAAAAGAAACAGCGTGAAAGGTAGCCAATTCCGTCAACCGCTTTTCGAGTTTTCTTACGCCTGCTCCGGTTGCGGAGAAACGCCGTATATTAAACTGTTAACCCAGCTTTTCGGCGAGAAAATGATAATTGCCAACGCAACCGGTTGTTCGTCCATTTACGGCGGTTCTGCCCCTACTTGCCCCTACACCGTCAACAACGACGGACACGGCCCCGCTTGGGCAAATTCACTGTTTGAAGACAACGCCGAATTTGGAATGGGTATGCGCTTGGCGATGGAACAAACGTTAAAAGACGATGCAAAAAAACGCTCCGTTTGGATTATCGGGGGCGACGGTTGGGCGTACGATATTGGCTACGGGGGCTTGGACCACGTATTGGCAAGCGGAATTAACGTAAACGTTTTAGTACTGGATTCGGAAGTGTACTCAAACACGGGCGGACAAGCATCGAAAGCTACGCCCAAAGGCGCGTTGGCAAGATTTGCAAGCGCAGGCAAACGGTTACGGAAAAAGAAATTGGGGTTGATGGCAATCACGTACGGAAACGTTTACGTCGCGCAAGTCTCAATGGGCGCGAATAAGCAACAGCTTTTAAACGCGCTTACCGAAGCGGAAGCGTACGACGGTCCGTCGCTGATTATCGCCTACTCCCCTTGCATTGCGCACGGCGTGAATATGAGCAAATGTATGGAAGAAGAAAAACTTGCCGTCGAAAGCGGATATTGGCAGTTATTCCGATATAATCCGTTGTTGAAAAAAGAAAACAAACCCCCTTTTATTCTCGACAGCAAAGCCCCGACGGCGAATTTTCAAGATTTTTTAAACGGGGAAAACCGTTTTTCCGCTTTGAAAAAATCCGCCCCCAAGCAAGCGGAAATTTTATTTAAAGAAGCGGAAGAAGAAAGTCGCGCGCTCTTTGCTTTTTATGAAAAATTAGCCCAAATTTTATAAATTTAGATACCAAAACCGCCCCGCCGAATATCATCAGCGGGGCGGTTGTTGGTCTTCCCGGCGAGGCTCGAACTCACATCGGCCGCTTAGGAGGCGGCTGCGTTATCCCGTTACGCTACGGAAAGTTTCATATTTAAATACACGTTTGTAAGCGAAATCAAAATACGCATAAACATACTGTATTTCTATTCCGCCTTTCATTATAGCTACTTTTATAAAAAATTGCAATTATTTTTTTAAGTTTTTTTAATTTTCCCCTCTCAAATTGTTGCAAATCGTGAAAAAAAGTGATAAGATATTATAGAATCAATTATTTCGATTGAAACACAAACTAAAATCTATTTTTTCGAGGAGAATTTTTTATGTCATACGTACAAAGAGTATTGGAAAATCTCAAAAAAAACAACCCTAACGAGCAGGAATTCCACCAAGCGGCAACGGAAATTTTAATGACGCTTGAACCGGTTATTAACGCGCATCCCGAATATGAAAAAAATGCGCTTTTAGAACGTTTTACCGAACCGGAACGCTGCATCTTATTCCGCGTGCCTTGGGTGGACGACAACGGCAACGTACAAGTAAATAAAGGTTATCGTGTGCAATTTAACAGCGCTATCGGCCCCTACAAAGGCGGGCTCCGTTTCCACCCTTCCGTAAATCTTTCCGTAATTAAATTCTTGGGCTTGGAACAAATATTGAAAAACAGCCTTACGGGACTCCCTATCGGCGGTGGTAAAGGCGGTTCGGATTTCAACCCGAAAGGTAAATCGGACAGAGAAATTATGGCGTTTTGCCAAAGCTTTATGAACGAATTATTCCGTCATATCGGCGCGGACA
The DNA here is from genome assembly GCA_045577595.1 of Candidatus Scatosoma sp. Taxonomy (GTDB): domain Bacteria; phylum Bacillota; class Clostridia; order Christensenellales; family Borkfalkiaceae; genus Scatosoma. Next base: position 13,429 of record JAZNIR010000112.1, on the reverse strand, counting down.
CGGACGTTCCCGCTGGCGATATCGGCGTAGGCGCGCGAGAAGTTGGGTATCTTTTCGGACAATACAAACGCCTTCGCAACGAACACGTCGGCGTATTGACGGGACGCGGACTTTCCTACGGCGGTTCGCTGATTAGAAAAGAAGCAACCGGTTACGGACTTGTGTACATAACGGCAGAAGCAATGCGACTTCGTGGCGATTCGTTTGAAGGAAAAACCACTATCGTTTCGGGCAGTGGTAACGTAGCGATTTACGCTTGTGAAAAGGCGCAACAACTCGGCGCGAAAGTGGTGGCTATGTACGATTCCAACGGTTACGTGTACGACCCGAACGGCATTCAACTGGACGTTATCAAGCAAATCAAAGAAGTAGAACGCGCGCGTATTAAGGAATATGCAAACAGAGTGGCGGGCGCGACGTACGTAGAAGGTTGCAACGGCATTTGGACGATTCCTTGCGACGTTGCTTTGCCTTGCGCAACGCAAAACGAAATCGACGGCGAAAGCGCGAAAGCGTTGGTGGCAAACGGCGTGAAATACGTAGCGGAAGGTGCGAATATGCCCTCTACGCTCGAAGCAATCGAAGTGTTCCAATCGGCGAAAAATTTGGTATATCTCCCCGCAAAAGCGGCAAACGCGGGCGGTGTAGCTACTTCCGCGTTGGAAATGGCGCAATCTTCGGGTAGATTATATTGGTCGGCGGAAGAAGTTGACGCAAAATTGAAAACGATTATGGTGAACATTTATCACAATATCGACAAAGCCGCGAAGAAATACGGTTTTGAAGGCAACTACGTAATGGGCGCAAATATTGCAGGTTTTGAAAAAGTAGCCGAAGCAATGATGGCGCACGGCGTTGTTTAAGTACCTTATAAGATAGTTAGTAAAACAACGGCAAGCTTTTATCAAGCTTGCCGTTGTTTGTTTGTGCAAAGCCTACGAAAAAGATATTTTTAGGTTTTGCATTAAAGTTTCGAAATCAAACGATTTTAGTGAAATATTCGGCTTATGGCGAATGTGAAATATTGCTCCTTCGTCGCAATGTGAAATGAAATTTGCCCTCATTCGCATCGGCGAATATTTTACATTTGCGGAGCAAATATTTCACAGCGCAGCTATTTCACTTACTCGAAGAGCAAATTTCGTTGAAAAAAGACCAACTCTTACGAGTTGGTCTTTTTTCTGGCTGGGGTAGCTGGATTTGAACCAACGAATGACGGAGTCAGAATCCGTTGCCTTACCGCTTGGCTATACCCCAATGCGAAATCTTTATAAAACGTATTTGTTTTACGGGGTTATTTTATCAAACTTTCCCGTTTTTGACAAGCGTTTTTATAATCTTTTCCAAAGTTTTTTCTTTTTTCCGCAAAAAAGGAAAAAGTTTCTCTTTTTTCGTCCTTCTTTATATTTTATCATAGAAAAAACGACTTTGGGAGATTTATTTATGTTGCTTTCCGAATTAACGAATAAACCTATCTACGTAAAAAACACGAAAAAAGGCGTTTGTTTAGGGATTGGCGTTTCTTTAAAAACGTACGCTGTTAAATATCTCGTTTGCACGGGCGAACAACCCTACCGAAAACAAACTAACCGCGCCGATTTTTTCCTTTCCCTTTCCGCAGTGGAAAGCGTGGATACGGGCGCGGTGCACCTTTCTTCTCTACGCGCCGTTTGTCCGAAAAATTGCGCGCTTATCTTTATCGGTATGCCTATTTACAGCGAAAACGGCTTATTTTTAGGCAATCTCGACGATTTACGTATGCAGGATTTTACGCTTGATAAATTGTATTTTAATCAATTTAATAGCGTTTCTTGCACGTGCATTACGGCATCTTTCGACGCGCTAATTTTACGCAAAGAACGCCCGTATCCTATCGGTCAACGCATACATACCCCCACCGTAAAGGAATATTTTAATCATTCTTCGCCTATCGTAACCAAAGCTACGTTAAAAAGCGCTTTACAAAAAAGCGCTTTAATCAAACTTACCTTATCCCTATCCCCTTTCCGCCAAGAATGGAAAACGGACGATTAAACGGCGTATTTTGCCGACAGTTTTAAAAGGCAAGCAAAGGTATCGTTAACGGCGCGAATATCGCCAATCGTGAGCGTTTCTTTTTTAAGATACAATTTCAGCATTTGCGCGATTTCTTCCACTTCCAAACCGTCCGCCAAAGATAATTTTTTCTCTTTGAGTTTGATTAAAAGCCGTCGCGCGTGCGAGAGTGTAAAATGTTCTTTTTCTTCTTCCCCTTGCCACTCGTCGTCCTTTTCGTCCGCCACCGAAAGCACGGTGTTTAAACGGGCGCGCACGAATGCGTTTTCTTTATCCGGCAACGTAAATTGCAATTTTCGCTCGGTTTTTTGCCGTTGTATTTTTCGCTTTTTTAAAGCGTCTTTTACATAGACACAAACAAGCACGAATAAATACGAAAGGCAAGAAAAAGCAACGAGTACGGCAAAATACGGATGAAACGCCCGCAGGGGCAATCGGCAAAAAAAGGACGCCAAATACCCGCCGATAAGCCCCAAACCGTTAAGCGCACCGCTTACGCGAACGCTATGCAAAAGAATCGAAACCGCCGTGCAAAGAACAAGAAACAACGCAGTGGAAGAAAAGATAATACAAAGGGTTAAATCGCTTTGAAAAAGCACTTGAAACACGTACGTACAAGTTTGTTTAAAACGCATAAAAAACCGCCTTTTAGGGAAGTATTTTACTATTCCCAAAAAGACGGCTGTTTTTTTATCTTTTTTCGTCGAATATCGGCAAAAATGCACGATTTTAAGGCAAATCCGTTTGAAAACCGAGATAAATGTTTACGATACTGCAACGCACGTTTTCAAGCGGAATCCGCATAATTTTCGCCACCGCCCGTTTATATAAAAGCAGTTGTGGCGCGTAACGTTTTTGCAATTCTTCGGCAGTTTTCTTCGAATATTTATAATCAATAATCCAAGCGCCGTTTTCCCCCACTGCCAACAAATCAATCGCGCCTTGAAAGAGTATTTCTTCGTCGACGTTTTTCAAATCTTCGCTCTCGTACGCGTCCTTAATTGGCAAAGACACCAAAAATTGCCGTTCTTTATACAACTTTTTGTCCGCTAATTGATAGAACACGTCGTTTGTGAGTATTTCCGTCAATTTTTCCGCCGTTAAATACCCGCAACGCCCGTCCGTATCGTTGCTTGCAAACGTACGCAAGCTTTCCTCCACCACCGCTTGCAACCGTTCTTTGGAAATCGGCGCGCCGAACCCGTCGTACAGCGTGGCAAAATCAAATTTTTCCAAAAACGCGTGATACGCCAAGCCCGCTTCTATGCTCGTTTCGTCCAAGCGGTTTCGTTCTTCTTCGTCGCCGAACAATCCCGACGTATCGGAAGGCTCGTTTTCCGTTTGTAAACGCTGTCTCGCGTTTAACAAACTCGTAGCCGAACTTTTCACGGGGAAATTTCCCAAATCTACGCGGGGATATTCCCACGAAAACGCCGTCATAATCTCTTTCGCCAAATCCTCGTCCGGCTTAAACACGAACGCCGAGCGCGGTTGTTTGGGTACGTCGAACAGCGTTTCGTCCATCACGCAATCCGCCCACACGTCGAAATCGGTGAAATCGGCAAGCGAACGGGCGTACTTTACGTTGGTAAGCGCAGGTTTTTCGGTGAACAACATATGCAAAGCGTACTTCGCGCGGGTAAGGGCGACGTAATACAAATTCAGCTCGTCCGCGATACTGCTTTGCGTATCGGCAATTTTATGCAAGCGACGGAGCAACGTGGATTTTTTCGTCATCGCTTGGCAATCGAACGCGTACGGCGCAAGCCCGAAATTTTCTTCCACGTACACTTCTTCCGCGCGTGTGCCGTGAAAAGGCGCGTTCATATTATCCACGATTACGACGGGATATTCGAGCCCTTTCGACGCGTGCATCGTCATTACTTGCACCGAATCTTCCCCGCCGTTTTCCGTGAAGGGGATTTTATACTGCATATCCCGCAATTTATCCAAAAATTCGTGCAAAGAAAGCGGTTTTGGCGTTTCCGTTTCTTCCATAAAACGGTGTATTCTACGGATTGCCGTTCCCCCGTTTTCGCGGGAGAGCAAACGCGCTTCCATACGCGTATCCGAAAGAAGTTTCGCAAGCAATTCCCCCGCGTTTAATACGCAAGCATAAACGCGCAACGATTGCAAATAATTAAAAAATGCGTTCAATTTATACGCCAATTCGTCCGATTTCTCGCGGGCGTACAACGCGCAAGCGTCGCGGAAAAACGGTTCTTTTTTATACGCAAGCCGAACGGACGCAAGCTCGTTTGCCGTTAAATTGCCCATAGGTGAAAGCAACGCGCTACAAAGGGGTACGTCTTGTTTTTGATTGTCGATAAGCGACAACACGTCTATCAACGTTTTGATTTCCGCAAATTCGCAAATATTCACCATCGCGGAACTGTTGACGGGAATCCCCGCTTCCGAAAAACCTGCCACCACTTCGGAAAGCTCGCCGTCTTTATATCTCGACAAAACGGCTATATCCGCATATTTCACTTTTCTATACGCCTTGATTTCGGCGTCGTAAATATTCGAATTGTATTCTTGCCGTACGATTGCGCGGATAGCTTTTGCCATTCGCGCGAATTTTTCTTTCTTCTTATCCGCGTTTTTACGCACGGAATACACTTCTCGAATCGGCTCGATTTCGTCGGATTTTTCTTCTTCGGGCAAGAAGTGGATTTGCACTCTACCGTCGTTCAACGCATACATACCCCCACGCTCCATCACCGATTCAGCAAGATAATCCAAGTTGCAACTCTCTTTCGTCATTGCCAACGCAAACTGTTTGTTCACTGCGTTTAACACGGCGTCGCTACTGCGGAAATTCCGCGTTAAGGCAAGCGCGTTGCCCGCTCCGTTTTTAAATTCGTCTTGTTTTTGCACGAAAAATTTAGACTTACTGCCCCGAAATCCGTAAATGGATTGTTTCACGTCGCCCACTAAAAACAAGTTTTCGCCTGCCACCAACGACAATATGCGTTCTTGCACGGGATTGACGTCTTGATATTCGTCCACGAATACGTAACGGTATTTCCCACGCATTTCTTCCGCCACTTCGGGATTTTGCATAAGTTCGAGCGATTTATGCTCTAAATCGTTGTAATCAAGCGCACTGCGCTCCCTTTTCAACTGCGCGTACTTTTCTTCAAAGCGTAAAATATACCTGCCAAGCGCTTTCGCCGTCGTTGCCGACTGCAAGAAATTTTTCAATTCTTCCGATTGGGAAAGGGTTTCGTCAAACCGTTTATATATATCTTTTACCAATTTCAAACGCAGTTCCGTAAGCCTATCCGCGTGTAAGCGTTTTTCGGCGGAATTTTTATCGGCAAGCGTGTTTCTTGAAAACTTTTTCTTTTCGAGCGCGCAAGCGGTAAAATAATCGGCGGTTTGTTCGATTTCCGCAAACGTATCCACCAGCTCTCCCGCCAAAGCAAGTTGCGCTTTATCCCCCGTTCCCGTAAAATAGGCAAGTTCCTTTTCGGCAAGCAAGCGATAATACGCACATTCTTCTTTTAACGACGCGTGCAATTTTTCGCAAACTGCGTTAAACGTGTTTTCGTCGTACGCGCCCGATTTTTCCAAATACCGTTTATAATCAGCTTTGTCCCGTACGCTTTGATAAGTTTCCAAAATAATTTTACGAAGGGTATCGTCCTTCCGTTTACGGAAATACGCCGAAGTCAACGTTTTAAAATCGTCGTCCCCGTTTTCGTATCCTTCTTCCATCAACTCGTTTAACGCTTGCGTTTTTAACGCCAATCCTTCGGCGTCGTCCGCGCTAATGACGTGGAAATTATTATCCACGCCCGCCAAATAGAAATGGGAACGGATTAAACGCGCGCAAAAAGAATGTATGGTGGAAATATCCGCGTTAGGCACTTCGCCAAGTCGCGTTTTTAACGTTTTCTTTTGCGCGGGCGACGTGGCGGAATCGTTAATCGCGGTGATTAACGCTTTGGAAAGCTTTTCTTTCATTTGCGCCGCCGCCTTTTTCGTAAACGTTACGGCGAGAATTTCCCCCACTTCGTGTCCCGATTTTATCAGCCGTATTATCTTTTCTATCATCACGGTCGTTTTACCGCTACCCGCCGACGCGGAAACAATCGTTTTGCCCGTCGATTCTATGGCAACGCGCTGTTCGGGCGTAAATTTATCGTTCGTCATCACCGTTCTCCTTTTCCCGCGTCCGTTTTACGATTTCCGCTATTTCTTTCGTATCTATCGACTTTTCACTTCTCGTGGCGTGCGTTTCCTTGTTAAATCCGCACATACCCCCGTATTTACAATAACTGCAACTACCCGCATACGGCGACGGCGCGATATATCCGTCTTTCAATTCTTCCCTGCCTTGTCCGCTCACGAGCGTGGCGTACGAAATGAAATCACGGAAATCCCCTTCGTCCATAATGCGTTTTCCCGTTGATTTTTTCAAAGACGCGGGGAAATATTCGCTTTCTTTTTCCGTCGTTATGTTTTTATCGCCCGCGCGCAAAGCGTCTTCCCCACCGCATAAAAAGCCTTTCATTTGAAAACGGTTTTCTTCGCTTTCCGCATACTTCACTTGCGCGGGGAAATAGAATACGCCGGCGGGAATCCGTTCGCCCATAATCTCCGACATATACAGTTGCATTTGTAATTTTCTGCCCGTATAATAGGACACCGCTTTATCGTCGATTTCGCCCGTTTTATAATCGACGATACGCACGTATTTATCCGTACCGTCCACTCTATCCACTTTTCCGTGCACGGTTTCCGATTCTATCTTTTTCTCGATTTCTTCCACTTGATAATCGGAATTTTTTATTTGGCGGTACACCGCGCAAGCCACGTCCACGCTTTCATCAAGCAACCGCTCGGAAAAGAACTCGTTCGATTTGGTGTCGCGGGGCATTGCGTAGCGGGGATTTTTAAGCAATTCTTCCCCCGTTTGCCTTGCGTACGCACGGAAATTCTCTTCCGTTTCGTACTTTGCAATCGACGGCGCGGTTTCTTCCAAAAGCTTGTGCACGAAATTCCCCGTATCTATCGCAAGCACTTCGCTTTCTTCCCGTTCTTTTACCCTTAAACCGCTTTGCACGAAATTTTTAAACGGGCAATCGAAATATTTTTCCAGCGTCGTCGGCGATATTTTCCCGTCGTGGAAAAACAGCGCTTCGCCGTTTTCAACGCATACCTGCCCCTCTTGTATTGCCAAATAGTCGTCTTTATCGGACACGCCGAGCTTATCGAGCGCCGTGTATAAAGTGGAATATTCCACAGACGAATTATCCACGCCGTTTTCGTAATTTTGCTTTTTCAAAAGCAGTTGCCGAAGAGCGGGCACGGGTGCGCTCGCGCGGTATTTCAGTTCGGATTTTCGATACGTTTTAAGGCGGGGTAAATCGTTGCCGTTTTCGTCGCAAAACGCCCCGTCGACGTAACGCAAAATTTCGCTGACGGCAACGTCTTTTCCGTCCCCGCCAAGCGAATAGGAAATATGCAAACGCTTGAAAAAGGTGCATAAATTCAAACACGCGCTTTCTCGCGCCCGTAAATTTACTTCCGCCACCGTCGGTTCGAGCAACGCTTTCACTTCGGCAAGTCGCGCGATTTCTTTATCGGAAACGATGGCGCTGTCCGTGCCCGTACGCGGTACGGCGTCCGTCATTCCGACGGCAAACAACACCCCTACCTTTTCAATACGGCTATCCGTAATATCCCCGATAAACACGGCGTCTAATTTTAACGGTATTAAAGAAATTTCCGTCGCTTCCAGCCCGTCTTGTAAAACGGCGGAAAATTCGGAAACGGTCATTTCCCGTTCGCCCGTAAGGAGCGTTGCTTCGCCAAGCAAGGAAGAAAGCTCGTCGTAAATTTGCGCGAGATAACTTTTTTGCGCGACGTCTTGCACGTCGTTTTCCAAACGCTCCAACGCGTTTTTCACGTCGAAATCTTCTAAAATATCCCAAACCGCCCGTACGTATTCTTTGCCGTACGCAGTGTTTTTTATATTTTTCGTCGCCTTGAACAAACGCTCCCGTCCGTCCGTCAATATATCGCGGTTTTTAAACAAAGCGTCCACCGCTTCGCCCGTTTTAATTTCCCGTTTCGCGCCACCGCGATAGTTGGCGAACTTCAACAAATAATTTCTATACTCGTCGCTTTCTCCGAAAAAGAAATTTTGCGTAAGCGATTGCACCGAATCGGGCGAAAACCGCTCGCGCACGACGCGGAAACAATCAAGCAAAAAACGGCTTAACGGGTGCGCTGAAAGGCTCTTTTTTTCGTCGATAAAATAAGGAATACCGTATTCCCCAAGCGCCCGTTTCATCGGCAACGAATACGCGCCTACGTTTGCCGTCAATACGGCGAAATCGCGATAATGAAGCGTCGGCGTTTCTTGTAAAGCTTTGCGGATTTGCACGGCAACGTATTCCGCTTCGTCCATTTTATCTTCCGTTTCGAAAATATGCACGTTGTCGGTGGGGACGCGCTCTTTTCCAATTTTTTCGGGATTGAACAACGTCGTACGCAAAACTTCCGCTTCTCCCGCGAGCTTTTCCCCTTTATCTAGCACGCGCACTTTGCCGTATTCTTTACAAACGCGCAAAAACGTTTCAAAACCGCTCCCCGCGTACAAATCTTCTTCCCCCGCGCAAAAAATGCCGATTACGTTTTTCGCGCTTTCCAAAGTAGCGCGAACGGTGTGCGTTGCTTGCGCCGTAAACGACGAATAGCAAAGGAAAAATACGGTGGAATTTTTTACGTTTTCGTCCGTCCGTATGATATTAGGCAAAAGGGAAAGATACCTACTTTCGTCTAAATACGCGTTTTCTTGCAAATATTCTAAATAGCTTTTATAAATTTTACAAAGGTCGGACGTTTTTCTTTTTAACGTATCGTCGGGCAACAACGCAAGGCTTTCTTCCAACACTTCGGGCGTAATATCCGACGCGGAAAATTGCGCCAACGTTTCGTAAATACTCTTCGCGTTGTTCCCCACGCCCGAAACGCTCGTAAAGCACGTAAGCGCTTTTTCCCGTTGCAAACGCGTCATCACGTCGCCAACTGCCATCACCGAGCCTTGTTTACTTATCGTTTGTAAATTTTTCGGCAAGAAACGGGAAAAGGTGGAAACGCGCGTATCAAACGTTCCCCCCAGCTTATTTACGATTGCCCGCTCGGCAATAAGCGTTAATCTGTCTTCGCAAAAAACGATATTTTGTTCCCCTTGACTTTCATACGCTTTCACGTATTCCGCCATTACTTCCATACATTCGGAAAGGGTGTACGCCTTTATCGCTGTAACCATTTTCTCGTCTCCTTTTTTCTTTCCCTTTCTATTATACCATATCTTAATGAAATTTTTCAGCTTTTTTTCACAATATTTTTCGAGAAATCTTGATTTTGTTTTTACAAATCGTAAATTATGTGGTATAATAATACCGTACGGCGAAGAAAACGCCGAATTTGACAAATAAGGTACGATAATATGAAACGTAAATTTGGTGTTTGCCTTGCAACCGTTTTGCTTTGTTCGGCATTTTTCGGCGGTTGTACGGGCGGAAGTGAAAAAGTAGTTTTCAACGAATATTGGTTTAAAGATTCCAACTTCGCTACCACTGGCGCGGAAACGGTTTCCTACGACGTAAGTTTTCAAGAAGGGAGCGGTTTTGGCGACGGAAAATTAGAATTGGATTATACGGGCACGTACACCACCACCCTTTTACCCAAACAAACGTATAACGACGAAACGGGCGTATATTATTACGAAACCAATCTCACCCTTGACGTTACGTTTATGGTAAACGGCGAAACGGAAACGAAGACGAACACCGTAAAAACGATAACGTATTTTAAAACGGCGAAAGACGGACTTTCTCCCCTTTACGCGTTCAACGAATATCATTCCTACGTCCCGAATAATTCCGCTACTGCTTTAAGCAACGCTTATTCGGAAGTAAGCGCAAAAGTGGAAACCGTCTACGGGGCAAACGGCGCGAGCGGTGTTTGTACGCAAACGGACAAGTTAAACGATAAAGTTTATACGAACAGTTTTTCCGCCAATTCCAAAGACGCGAAAAAATATACTTGCTTGGACGTGGAACAACTTTACTTTGCGCTTCGCGGGGTGAACACGTCGGAAAACGCAACGCCGAAATTTTTGGTGTACAGCGCGGGCAACGAAACGTATCAATCGGTTACGGCAAGCTTTGGTAGTAAAGTGATAGGCGACACACAATTTAGTGGCGTACCCGGTATTAGCGGTTCTGTGGATTACTATCCCGTTTCGGTGAGCTTAAACGCCGAACTTTCAGGCACGAACCATATCGTATGGATTTCCGCGCACAGCAACCCGCAACAAAACGCTAACCGTAACGTGATTTTGAGAATGGAAGCCAATTTCCCTTATAATATGGGTAAGCTTATCTATACGGTAAAATCCGCGTCTTTCTCAAACTGATACAAAAACGTTTTAAAATCCCTGCCAAGTACTTGGCAGGTATTTTTTTATTCTTCTTTATCGTTTAATTTTTTTACGTACGAACGGCGACGCTTGTGTTGTATGTTTTTGAAATGTTTCCATTGCGCTTGTATATTTACGTTCGTTTCCAAATTCAAATTCGTTTCCAAATATTCAATTTTTCCGCTTGCAAGCATTTCTTGCAGTTTTATCATTACGAGCGCCGTCAAGCCCGTTTTGCGGTATTGAGGCAAAATCCCCACCAAAGCAAGGTCGATAGTTTTGGGGTTTTTAATCGCTTTAATTAAGCGTACGAGGCAGGCAGGGGTTAAACGACCGCCACTTTTTTGTACGGCAGAACCAATTCCAGGCAAACAAAAACCAAACGCCACTACGTCGTCCTTTTCGTCGCAAATTACCATAAAATATTTTAAATTGAGAATCAGCATAAATTGGTCTATCATTTGCTTTCTCATTTCTTCCGTGTACGGCACAACGCCGTATAAATCTTTATAACATTCGTCGATACAATCAAAAATGCCTTTTCCGTATTTTTTAATAAACGCGCGCTTGCTCATATTTTGTCCGACGACGCGCAAATTATTTCTCGTTAAAGCGCGTTCGGCAAGCATTTTTAACCGTTCGTCTTGTTGGGGCGTGGAAAACAATCGGGATTCCACCCAATCCACGTCTTTTACGTAACCGCAAGATTCAATCAATCGCGCGTAATATTCGTAATTATATTGTTCTTCAAAAGTGGAAAGATATTCAAAACCTTCAATCAGCAAGCCTTCCCGTTCCATATCGCTGTATCCGAGCGGTCCGACGACTTCTTCCATTCCCTTTTCCCGCGCGAAATTTTCTACGGCGTTAAACAACGCTTTTGCCGTTTCTTCGTCGTCGTTGGCGTCAAAACGGGTAAAACGTACTTGTTTTTTATCGTTTAAATCGTTGTATTGGTGCTGTAAAATCGCTTGTATCCGTCCCACCACCTTGCCGTCTTGCAAAGCAAGGAAAAACGCCGATTCGCACGTTTTCGAATAAATGTTTTTATCGGTGAACATTTTCATTTCGTCGCCGTATAAAGGCGGAACGAAGTAGGGATTACCCTTATACATTTTCAACGGCAATTCTACGAATTGTTTACGCTGTTTTTTCGTCTTTACTTCCACGATTTCAATCATATCGACACCTTTTTCCTTGTTTCGACAAATTTGTACTTTTATTTTAACAAAATACGCTTAATATGTCAAGTGATTAAAAATCGCTATACTAATAAAAAAATCGTCGCTTATTACAAATTACGACGATTTTTATCTTTTTGTTTTATTTACGTTTTAATCTTGGCTTTCTTTTGTTTCGTTTTTCGTTTTATCGCGCGCGATTTTGTGTTTTAACACGTACACCATCGGCAAAAAACCACCGCCCACGACGTTCCCCGCCACCGAAAGCAAGATATAACCCACAACGCGCCACGAACATTCGCCCAAGTAATAAAAGTACAACATATTGGCAACCGAATGGTCGAATCCGCAAAAAGCAAACACGATAATCGGAAACAAAACGCCCACCGTTACGTTTAAACCTTTTTGGGGCGCGTAACGGACGGATTTTACGGAAATGGTAATCAAAAGTCCGCATAAAATTGCCGAACAAAAGCTTTTTATTCCCCAATTTTCCGCGTTCAATTTCGCCGAAATCAATGCTTTGGCTTGCGGAATAACCGTTGCGCCGACGGGCGATGCGTACACCAACAGCGCTACGAACGCTACGCCGAGAATATTAAAAATAAAACATACGGGCAACTGCCACGAATTTTTTAATCCGATATGCGGAATGTCCGCCACCATACCCGTAAACAACCGCATTTCGTACACGACGATTGTGTAGATACCCAGCGAGAATAAAACGCCACCGATTAAACCGCCGTACACGCCGAATTTATGTACGCAAAGTAAAGACGCCGTACCCCCGACGCCGATAATTACCCCCGACGCCATACTCATTAAACAAAATACCAAAACTTCGAGTTTCGTCATTTTTTGAAATTTTTTTAAATGCATTTCTTTCTTTGCCTTCTTTATTATCATTACTTTAAGTATTGTAACACCTTACGCAAAAAAAGGCAATAATTTTTTGCCACTTTCCCTATTTTTATATGAATTTTTTTATAAATAAAAAACATTTTTCTTTAAAAGTGATAAAAAAACGTTGACAAACAAAAAAGAATAGTTTATAATATGTACTGCTATGGGGTTATGGCTCAGTTGGTAGAGCGCCTCGTTCGCAACGAGGAGGCCAGCGGTTCGAATCCGCTTAGCTCCACCAAAACAAAAACACGCCGTCAGGGCGTGTTTTTTGTTTTGTGGCTAAGCGTTCGCCGAACCGTTGAATTATCAGCGGTTCGCGCGAGGAGCGAGAAACACGAAACTACATTTCTTCCGTGCGTTTGTCGAGCGACGACGCTTTGCGTTAGCCAAAATCCGCTTAGCTCCACCAAAAAAAGGACGGCTAAGCGCTCTTCTCTTAGGGATTTTTTGAAACATTAAAAATTTATAGGAAATTGCACTTTCAAGCGGAGAAACAATCAGATTCCACACGGAGTCTGATTTTTCTTTTGAAAATTTTTATTAGTTTTTTCAAAAACACCCATTTTCCTATTGACAAGTATCAATGTGAGGTGTATAATAGTATTGACAACAATCAATGTGAGGTGTGTATAATGGAAAGAGAAGAATGCACGAAAATCTTAAAAGCGTTAGCGGACGATACCCGTATGCAGATATTTGAAATGTTGCGTGGCGGTACGCTTTGCGGTTGCAAAATCTTGGAGCAACTCAATATTACACAACCCACGCTTTCCCATCATATGAAAGTATTGTGCGATTGCGGTTTAGTAAAAGCACTAGAAGATTCGAAGTGGTCTTATTATAC
>JAZNIR010000111.1:0-16677 GCA_045577595.1 Candidatus Scatosoma sp. | reverse complement strand
GGGATATGGGCTTGAAATGTCCGCACGGCAGACCCGTCGTTGTAAAAATGTCGCGTACGCAACTGGAAAAAATGTTTAAAAGGATTGTATAATGCCGAAAGTTTTAGTAGTGTGCGGAGCGACGGCGTCGGGCAAAACAGCGCTTTCAGTGGCTTGCGCGCAAAAATTAAATACGGAAATTATTTCCGCTGATTCTTTGCTCGTTTATAAAGATTTGAATATCGGCACGGCAAAACCCGACGAAAGGGAAAAAAAGGGCGTAAAACATCATTTAATCGACGTCGTGTCGCCCTTTGACGCGTTTTCGGTAAGCGACTACGAAGATTTGGCTTTGCCTATCGTGGAAGATTTGCTTTCGCAAGGGAAAACGCCGATTGTTTGCGGGGGAACGGGATTCTACGTAAATTCGCTTTTATATAAAAGTCAATTTGGAAATGCGGGCGCAAACGCGGAAATTCGTGCGAAATACGAAGAAATCTACGCAAAATACGGCAATGCGTATTTACATTCGATTTTGCGGGAAAAAGACCCTGAAAGCGCGGAAAAATTACACGAAAACGACGTAAAGCGGGTGATTCGCGCGTTGGAAATATACGAAGTAACGGGAAAGAAAAAATCGTTGCAACAAGATAAACCGATTCCGCGATTTGATTTCGTGGCGGTTTCCATTGAATATCCCCGCGAAACGCTTTATAATAGAATCAATCAACGGGTGGACGAAATGTTTGCGCGCGGATTGGTGGAAGAAGTGCAAGGTTTGCTCTCGCACGGCGTTACGAAAGAAATGCAGTGTATGCAAGGAATTGGTTATAAAGAAATTGTCGAAGGGCTCGAACAAGGATTGTCGTTGGAAGAAATAAAAGAGTGGATTAAGAAAAATACGCGAAATTACGCCAAACGGCAAGGTACGTTTTTTAAACGTATGCAAAATCACGTGCAACTCGACGGAAATTCGTCGTCTTTGGAAGAAATGGTAGAAAAAACGTTGCAATTATTATAAAAAAACGGGGGTATTATGTCAGACGTAATACCTATGCGTGGCATAATAGTCTTATCAAAATAAGGAAATATACGACAAGGAAAAAATAGAAATGACGGTAGAAAGTCTTATTCAACAATCGGAAGAATTTTTAAAAGAAAAATTCCGTTTTGCCGACGAAATCAGCGAATTTAATCAAGAAAAGGTGTTAAAAGCGTTTAATAAACGCTCGATTGCGTTAAGGCATTTTAATTCGACGACGGGATACGGATACGGCGACGACGGGCGGTACGCGCTTGGGGAAGTGTTTGCGGACGCGTTCGGCGCGGAAGACGGTATCGTTTCGCCCGCGCTTTTAAGCGGTACGCACGCTTTGACGGTGGCTCTTTTCGGCGTTTTGCGGACGGGGGATAGCGTACTTTGCATATCGGGAATGCCTTACGACACGTTGCAAGGAGTTATTTTTGGAAACGGAAACGGCTCGTTGAAAGATTTCGGCATTTCATTTAATTGCGTAGATTTGACGAGCGACGGGAAGTTCGACAAAAACGCCGTCAAAGCGGAAATGGAACGTTTACAAGGCAATTTAAAAATGATATATATTCAACGTTCGCGCGGGTACGAACTTCGGGACGCGTTTTCCGTTGCGGAAATTGCCGATATTTGCGCGTACGTGCGCTCGCTTGGATTTAAGGGTTGTATTTTTACGGATAATTGCTACGGCGAATTCGTGGAAAAACAAGAACCTTGCGAAGTGGGCGTGGACGTAGCCGTCGGGTCGCTCATCAAAAATCCGGGCGGTGGACTTGCGCCTACGGGCGGTTATATCGTCGGTAAAAAGGAATATATTGATTTAATTGGCAAACGCTTAACCGCGCCGTCGATTGGAAACGAAGTCGGCTCGTACGCGTACGGATATCGGTTGTTTTATCAAGGACTTTTCCTTGCGCCACATACGGTAAATCAAGCAATTAAAGGCAGTTTGCTGATTGGAAAATGTATGGAGACGCTCGGTTACGAAAATTTCCCCAAGCTCGATAAAACGCCCGCCGATATTACGCGCGCTATTCGTTTTGATACGGCAAAACAGCTTTGCGATTTTATCCAATCGGTGCAAGAAGCGTCGCCAATCGACAGTTTCGTAACGTTGGAAGCATGGGATATGCCAGGTTACGACAGCAAAGTAATTATGGCGGCAGGCTGTTTCGTGGAAGGGGCGTCTATCGAACTTTCCGCCGACGCGCCCGTAAAAGAGCCGTACACCGCGTATTTTCAAGGCGGTTTGACGTACGAACATTGTAAATATGCGCTCAAAAAGATTTTAGAAAAACTTATTTAAAAAAAATATTATATAAGGAAGCGTATCAACGGTACGCTTTCTTTTTTATGAAAATTTTTAAAAAATTTAGCGTTATTTGCTTGACAAGGAAAATGAAAATATTGTATCATTGTATTAGTTGAATAATACAGTGGAGTGTATATGTCGTTAGAATTTGACAACAATCTTCCGATTTATCTTCAAATCGTGGAAAATATAAAAACGGATATTGTATCGGGCAAAATACAAGCGGGGGAACGGCTTCCTTCCGTGCGTGAATTTGCTTTGCTTATGAAAGTAAACCCGAACACGATACAAAAAGCGCTTGTCGAATTAGAAGATACGGGTCTTATTTACACCGAGCGGACGAACGGAAAATTCGTTACGCAAGACAAATCGCTCGTGGGAAAATTAAAAAGGGAATATGCGGAAAAAATTACGCAAAAGTACCTGTTGGATATGCAAAAAATCGGCATAACTAACCAAGAAATATTGCAATATATTAAGAAATTGGGAGAATAAAAGAATGGCTTTAATGGAATGTGTGCATTTGGAAAAAAGCTTTGGAAAAAAGCAAGTGCTTAAAGACGTAAATTTAACGATAGAAAGCGGTAAAATTATCGGTTTGCTTGGCAAAAACGGTATGGGAAAAAGCACGCTGATTAAACTGATGAACGATTTATTGACGCCAAGTAGCGGTAAAGTGTTGTTTAAAGGCAAAGAAATCGGCGTAGAAAGCAAAAAATCCATTGCTTTTTTGCCCGAGCGTACCTATTTGGATAAAGGTATGCGCGTTTCGCAAGTGTTGGAATTTTTTAAAGGTTTTTACGAAGATTTCGACGTGGAAAAGGCGCGCGGATTATTAAAACGGCTGGATTTAGACGAATCGCAACGCTTGGTAAATATGAGTAAGGGTATGCAAGAAAAAGTGCAACTAGTGCTGGTAATGAGCCGAAAAGCCGATTTGTATATTTTAGACGAACCGCTCGGCGGGGTTGACCCCGCAACGCGCGATTATATACTCGATACGATTTTATCCAATTTCAACGAAGGGGCAAGCGTGATAATCGCCACGCATTTAATTGCCGATATTGAAAAGATTTTAGACGAAGTAATTTTTATCCATAAAGGGGAAATTATTTTAACGGGCGACGCGGACGAAATCCGAAGAAGAGAAGACGGCTCGATAGACGAAATTTTTAGGAGAACGTTTAAATGTTAAAGAAACTTTTAAAATACGATTTAATTTGGATTTATAAATTTTTAATTATTTTTTACTCGATAGCCGTATTTTTTGCTATACTCACCCGTATTTTTACGGCGATTGGCGGTTCGGTAATGATGACCTTTTTAAGTAAGTTTTGCAGTGGCGTTACGATTTCTATGTTTATCAGCGCGATTATTAACAATCTTACGCGACTTTGGTTACGGTTTAGTCGTAATTTTTACGGCGACGAATCGTATTTAACGCATACGCTACCGATTAAAAAATCCACGCTATTCTTATCTAAAGCGCTTACGGCGTTTATCACCGTTTTTTCCAGCGTACTCGTTGCCGTATTCGCGTGTTTTATCGCCTATTATTCCAAAGAAAATATGCAAACGTTAAAAAACGCGTTGTTTGCGTTTGCCGACGCGTACGAAACTTCGGTGCTTGGATTGCTGATAGCTTTGGTGCTTTTGCTGTATTTGGAAATTGCAACGGCGTTGATGGCGGGATATTTAGGTACGATATTAGGGCATAGACGAAACGGGGCAAAAACGGGATTTTCGGTATTATTCGGTTTTCTCGTTTATATGAGCGTGCAAATCGCGGTAATTCTCGTAATATCGACAGCGGGTATATTTTTCCCCGATTTAACGGCAATATACAAACCGCTTGCCACGCCAAGTGTCGGCGTTTTAAAAGCGCTTACGACAATATCTATCGTAACGTATTCCGTATTGCTTGCTTTCGTGTATTTTATCAGCTTGAAACTGTTTAATCGTGGCGTAAACGTAGATTAAAAACGGGCATAAAGAAAGGGCGTTTCCGTATTTTGCGGAAACGCCCGTATATTTTTTATTCGTTATTTCGTTAAATCCCAATCAATAGGCGCAAGTCCTTTGTTTATAAGGAACTCGTTGGTTTTTGAAAAATGTTTACACCCGAAAAATCCGTTATAAGCGGATAAGGGAGAGGGGTGCGCGCATTCTAAAATCAAATGCTTTTTTTGGTCGATTAACGGCTTTTTACTGCGCGCGTTTCCGCCCCAAAGGATAAACACGACGTTTTCTTTTTGCTCGGAAATCAGTTTAATCACGCTGTCGGTAAACCACGCCCAACCGCATTTGGAGTGGGAATTGGCTTGGTGCGCGCGAACGGTTAAGGACGTGTTTAAAAGCAGTACGCCTTCTTTTGCCCATTTCGTAAGATTTCCCGACGTAGGCACGCCACAACCGACGTCTGCGCGAAGTTCTTTATAAATATTAACGAGCGACGGCGGTAAAGCAATTCCGTCTTGTACGGAAAAACAAAGTCCGTGCGCTTGCCCTTCGTTGTGATAGGGGTCTTGTCCCAAAAGAACAACTTTCAAATTATCAAACTGCGTATATTTAAAACAGTTGTATAAATCGTACATATCGGGATAAACGGTGTAATTACGGTATTCGTTGATTAAAAATTCCCGTATTTCTTTATACCGTTCGTCGGCAAACAAAGGGGCAAGCCGTTCGTTCCAATCGCCTAAATCAACCATAATTTCTCCTTATTGTTCGTTAAAGCGTTGCAAATACGCTAGGTAACGCTTTTTTAAGATTTTGTAAGGCTTTGTCTTTATTTTGTAAAAATTGTTCGGTGGTACTGCCACTGCCCGCGACGTCGGAAATGGCTTTTACGGAATATACGGGCAGTTGCGCGCAAAGAGCGGTTTGTACGATTGCTCCGCCTTCCATATCACGTATGTCCGCGCCCAATTCTTCCGTTAAAAGCTTATAATCGAGCGGGGAATCGTTAAATCTGTCCGAAGTACCCAATTTTTTTACGGGGAATTCGGCGGATAAGCCGTTTAAAGGCAAATAGTTTTCGGTGTATTCGTCTAACGTGCCGATTTTCGTGCCGTTTAATTGGGTTAAATCGAAATCGAATTGCACCGCCGAGCCGATTTGATAAACGGCGCAAAGTTTCGTGTTATCGTTTAATCCGCCCGCAACGCCGAAATTGAGAATACAGCGTACGTTGTATTTACTAACGAGCAGTTGCGTGCCCATCGACGCGTTTACTTTGCCGACGCCACAAATACAAACGACGATTTCCTTGTCAAACGCTACGCCGACGTAAATTTTTTTACCGCTTACGGTCAGTTCGCTGTGAATTTTCATTTCGCTTAATAAAATATCCGCTTCACTTTGCATTGCAATTACTGCACCAATCATATTCTTTCACCAATTTAACCTTTTTTCTTGATTTTTTATGTAAATATATGTTATAATAAACTCGTCAGGGGAAGGGAATGATTTCCGCACCCAAAAAATCCTTTTCCGCACATACGCAAAGGAGCGTATTATCCAAATGCAAAAACGTAACGCTTACGGGAAGTTTTTCGTCGTTGTAAAAGAGTTGTTTTCCGTCAAAATATAAATTTCGCAAATCTTTCGCAAGCGTCGTCCCTAAATATTTTACGGCGCTTTCCTTTGCCGTCCAATGCAACAAAAATTTTTTTTCGGAGCGGATTTCATTACGTTCTTTTAAAGGGAAACGGTTTAAAATCGGCAAAAAGTCCGTATGCCGTTCGATTGGCTCGCTATCTACGCCGATTTCTTTGTCCGAAAAAGCAATAAATACCTTTTCGTTGGTGTGCGCAACGGAAAAATGCAACGGAAAGGGCGGATTTAAAAGAAAGGGTTTGCCGTTTTCGGTGCGTTTTATTTGCGGATTGGAAATACCAAACGATTTCGTAAGTATTTCTTTTATAACCGTTTCGCTGTTAAAATATGCGTTTTTAAAGCCGTAAAAAATCTTTTCCATACATTAACTATTATTATATCAGGAGAAAACGAAAATGTCAAGAGCAGACAAGGCAAAAGAATATTTTTTACAAGGTTACGCCTGTTCGCAAGCGGTGGCGCTTGCATTTCAAGACGTGGCGGGTTTGTCGGAAGAAACGCTTTCTAAACTTACCTTGCCGTTCGGTGGTGGGCTTGGGCGACAAAGGCTGGTTTGTGGCGCGGTGAGCGGTATGACGGCAATCTACGGACTTACTTGCGTAAGCGGGGAAAATACGCCCGAAAACAAAAAGATTGCGTACGAACAAACGCGCGCGCTTTGCGACGCTTTTAAAAGGGAAAACGGCAGTTTGATTTGCGAAGAACTTCTAACGGGGGCGCATTTAAAAGTGGAAATCGGCGGTACGGCGGAAAAGCGTACGGCGGAATATTATAAAAAACGTCCGTGCGCCGAGCTTGTGTATAACGCGACGGAAATATTGGAAAATTACTTGAAAGAAATCGGAAAAATTTAAAAACGAGAAAGCTACACCCCAAGCGTACCTTGTCGCTCGGGGTGTAAATATTTTTTCCGTTATTTTATGCTGTTTCTATATTCGCCGGGCGTCATACCTACGTGTTTTTTGAAAACGAAGGTGAAAGTGGACACGGAATCAAAACAAAGTTTGTCGGCGATTTCCGAAAACGGAACGTTTTTGCGTATGAGTTTCTTGCTTTCGTCCAGTTTTAATTTCAAATACGTTTGATAAATAGTCATACCCGTTTTCTTTTTAAAAAACGTGCAAAGTTGCGTTGTGCCGTAGTGCAATAAATTGCACAAATCGTTTAAATTAAACTTGTTATATATATTGTCTTTTAAAACGCGTACGATTTCGTCTTGCAATTCGGTGGAATCGGCGATTTTTGAAATAAAAAACTGTTGAGACGGTTCTTTAT
Source organism: Candidatus Scatosoma sp. (assembly GCA_045577595.1). GTDB lineage: Bacteria > Bacillota > Clostridia > Christensenellales > Borkfalkiaceae > Scatosoma. Next base: position 9,460 of record JAZNIR010000111.1, on the reverse strand, counting down.
TTTGCGCGTGCCTTAAAAGGTAAATCAGCAAGATTTCCAACGAATTTTTAATTACTTCTTCTCCGCCGAGATTGGGATTATTTTTTAATTTTAATTCGTTTAAATGCGGGTCGAAGTCGGGTAGATTGTACGTTTCCGTTGCTTCCGACATTATATTTTGTAATAAGTAGCGGTATTTTTCGGGCAAAGACATTTTTTTGCCGTTGAAAAAATGCATAGACGGGGAAGAACATAAAAAGGAAATGATAAATAAATTCGGCTCTTTATCGCCACTTTCCACAAAATGCGGTTGATTGGGTTTGATAAAAAGGATTTCCCCTTGCTTTAAGTGAATTTTTTCGCCGTCAATCCCAACGTATAATTCTTCTTTATCCGCATAATTTATTTCCCAAAAATCGTGCTGTTCTTCGGGAAATACGTAGTTTTTTTCTAACGCTTGATAATGAACGGTAACGATTTTCCGAATATTGATTAGGTTGGAAATTTTGTGCATATAAAATTGTTTTTTCTCTTGTTCCATATACGTATTATAACAAATAATTTTTTATTTGTAAATCGTTTAAATCAAAAATATAGAAATTCTTAAAAAAAATAAACAGCGAAAGAATCCCAAATCTTCGTGAAATAATTTCGCTTGTAAAACAGCGGAATTGTTGTATAATGATTATAAAATATAAACGGGAAACCGTAGGAGAGTTTTATGGATTATTTAAAAGAATATCTTGCTATTGCCAACCAATTTGCTATTGAAGGGGAAGTTAAAGAAATTTGTCCGTACGGCGAAGGGCACATCAATCTTACTTTGCTCGTTACTACGACGAAGAAAAGATACATTTTACAAAAAATGAACACGAAAGTATTTTCCGACCCCGTATCGCTTATGAAAAATATTTGTGGCGTAACCGAACATTTAAAAGCGCGCGGTATTGAAACGTTAAACGTCGTACCCACGAAAACGGGCGAATCGTTTATAAACGGCGAAGAATGTTACCGCGTTTACGATTTTATAGAAAACACCGTAACCTATCAAACGGCGGCGAATGCGGAAGTTTTCCGTAATTCCGGCGTGGCGTTTGGGGAATTCCAAAATTATTTGGCGCAATTCGACGCCTCCAAGCTTACCGAAACGATTAAACGTTTTCACGATACGCCCAACCGTTTCGAACATTTTAAGACGGCGCTTGAAAAAGACGCTTTTAACCGTGCGAAAGATTGTAAAGAAGAAATCGAATACGTTTTATCGCACGAGCCTACCTACGGCGTAGCGATGGCAGGATTAAAAGACGGCTCGATTCCCTTACGCGTTACCCACAACGACACCAAGCTCAACAACGTTTTAATGGACGAAAAAACGGGAAAAGCGCGTGCAGTTATTGATTTGGATACGATTATGCCTGGTTCTATGTTATTTGATTTTGGCGATTCGATTCGTTTTGGCGCGTCGACGGCTGCGGAAGACGAAAAAGATTTAACGAAAGTACATTTCGATTTAAATTTGTTTAAAGCGTACGCGGAAGGATATTGTGGCGCGGTGAAAGACAGCATTACGCAAAGAGAAGCAGAGTTACTGCCGTACGGCGCGTATTTGATGACGATTGAATGCGGTATGCGTTTCCTTACCGATTATCTTTCGGGGGATACGTATTTTGCAACGAAATACGAAGGGCACAACCTCGTCCGTTGTCGTACGCAAATCCGTCTTGCAAGCGAGATGGAAGAAAATTTCGACGCGATGAACGAAATCATAGCGGACGTATTAAAATAAATATAAATAGTATAAAAAATATAAAAAAAGAAAAGTGTCGAAAAATTCGGCACTTTTTACTTTATATTTATTAAAAAATAGCAAATACTGAAAATAATCGTTTACTCGGTAATAATTTTTTGGGCTTTCCCCGTTTTTACGTTTTCGGGAATCGTGTGGTTGCTGACGATATAATCAACGTCGTTGCAAGAGCAAAGATGGAAAATGTGCGTTTTGCCAAATTTTGCGCTATCGCAAAGAAACACTTTTTTCGTGGCGTTTTTAATCATAGCTTTTCTGATTACGTTTTCTTCTTCGAAACAATCGTAAATTTCCCCGTTATTGTCCACCGAACGCGCGGAAAAGAAAGCGATATCGGCGTGGAAGTTGTCAAGCATTTCTTCCGCGTAATGCCCAACGAGAACCGAACGGTTCAACTCGGAAACCGCACCGCCCGTAGAGTAAGCGGTAATATTGTGTTTGGCAAGTAGGGAAAGGGTGTCAATGCCGTTCGTAATTACGCGGATATTTTTAAATTCGGAAAGATATTCCGCAATAAAAAAAGCGGAAGTCGTACCGTCGAGAAAAATTAAATCTCCGTTTTTAATCAGTTTAATGGCGGATAAGGCGATTTTTTTCTTTTCGTAGCCGTGTTCGTGTACGCGGAAAGTAAAACTTGGAAAGAAATTGTTATCGTCGTTAAGTTGCGCGCCACCGTGCGTGCGGGTAACCAATCCTTTTTTTTGTAAATCGGTAAGCTTTCTACGTATGGTGGACGGGCTGACGTATAATTTTTCCGCAAGTTCGTCAATCGTAGCGTATTGCGCGTTTTGTAAAATTTCCAAAATAAGTTTTTCTTGATTTTCTTTCATAATTTTTGCTCATTTGGCAAAGAATGACAGGCATTTTTTGCGTATTTACCCTTTTATCTTTTCAATTTAGCAATATTTGCAAATACGTTTTGCTTATTTGCTTATTTGTATTATAATAGATATAAATAAACTTGTCAAGTATTTTTTATAAAAAGGAGAGCAAATGTTTGACGTTATAGTAATAGGGGGCGGTGTTATTGGTGGCACGGTGCTCCGCGAATTGACAAAATACCAATTATCCGTTTGTCTTTTAGAAAAAGAAAACGACGTTTGTATGGGGCAAAGCAAGGCAAACAGCGGAATCGTTCACGCAGGATTTGACGCTGTGCCTAATACGTTGAAAGCGAAATTTAACGTATTAGGTAATAAAATGATGGCGGATTATACGGCGGAACTCGGCGTAAAATACGTAAATAACGGCTCGCTTGTCGTGGCGTTTTCAAAGGAAGAATTGGAAACGTTGCAAGCTTTGAAAGAACGCGGGGAAAAGAACGGCGTTACGGATATGGAAATTATTTCTCAATCAGAACTTCGTAAGTTAGAACCGAATATTTCCGAAAAGGCGTTAGGTGCGTTGCACGCGAAAACGGGCGGTATCGTATGCCCTTACGGCTTGACGATTGCCGCAATTGGAAACGCGATGGACAACGGCGCAAAGCTGTATACCGATTTCCAAGTGGTGGATATTCGCAAAAAAGACGGCGTGTTCGTTGTAAAATCTTCGAGCGGGAAAGAAGTGGAAGGCAAAATCGTAATCAACTGCGCGGGACTTGCCAGCGGTGAAATCGCGCGTATTGCGGGGGATAATACGATTGACGTACGCGGTAGAAAAGGGGAATACGTTTTACTCGATAGAGAAAGCGGGGATTTCGTATCGCATACGCTTTTCTTTACGCCGACGAAAGCGGGGAAAGGGATTCTCGTAACGCAAACGGTGGATAACAACATTATGCTTGGTCCGACAAGCGAAGAAATGGAAAATCCGACGACGGAAACGAGCGCGACGGGTATTGCGCACGTAATCGAAAAGGCGCGCGCTATGACGAATAACACGCCCCTTTACAACACGATTACTTCGTTTGCAGGGATTCGCGCATATTCGGACAGGCACGATTTTATCTTGGAAGAAAGCGCGATGGTGAAAGGACTTATACATTGCGCGGGTATCGAATCGCCTGGTCTTACTTCCGCGCCTGCTATTGCAAAATTCGTGGCGGAAGAATTGGTTGGTAATATCCTGCCTTTGCAAAAGAATGAAAACTTCAACGGAAAAAGAGAAGCCGATTATTTCTTTAAAGATTTAAGCGTAGAAGAAAAAAATGCAATCATAAAGAAAAATCCTTCGTACGGTAAAATCGTTTGCCGTTGCGAACAAATCACCGAAGGGGAAATCGTTCGCGCCGTACGCGAAAATCCGCCCGCTAAAAACGTGGACGCTGTAAAACGTAGAACGCGTGCGGGTATGGGTAGATGTCAAGGCGGTTTCTGTCAACCGCACGTAGCGGAAATTATCGCGCGAGAACTTGGCGTAGCTTTTGAAGAAGTAACGAAAAACGGCGGAAATTCCAATCTCGTCGTGGGGGTGTGCAAATGATAAAGAGTAATTACGATATCGTCGTTATCGGCGGTGGACCAGCGGGACTTGCGGCAGCGATTGCCGCGTACGATAAAGGCGTAAAAGACGTTTTGATTTTAGAAAGAGAACAACGGCTTGGCGGTATTTTAAATCAATGCATACACAACGGTTTCGGCTTGACGAGATTTAAAGAAAGTTTGTCGGGCCCCGAATATGCGGCAAGATTTGTAGACGAAGTGCTTGCGCGCGATATTACGGTGCTTAAAGAAACGACCGTTTTGTCGCTTTCGGAAGATAAGAAAATAACCGCAATCAACAGCGAATACGGCGTATTTACCGTAGAAGCGAAAGCGGTGATTTTAGCTATGGGTTGCCGTGAAAGAAGTCGGGGCGCGCTCAACGTAGCGGGGAGCAGACCTGCGGGCGTATATTCGGCTGGTACGGCGCAAAAATACGTAAATATAAAGGGGTATATGCCTGGAAAGAGCGTCGTTATTCTCGGTTCGGGCGATATCGGATTGATTATGGCGCGCCGTATGACGTTGGAAGGGGCAAAAGTACACGCCGTATGCGAGATTATGCCTTATTCCAGCGGTTTAAAACGGAATATCGCGCAATGTTTGGACGATTTTGATATTCCCTTGTATCTCAATCATACGATTACGAAAATCGAAGGGGAAAAACGGGTTACGGGCGTAGTGATTTCCGAAGTGGATAAAGATAAAAAGCCGATTAAGGGTACGGAAATGCACTTTGATTGCGATACGGTGCTTTTCTCCGTCGGGTTAATCCCCGAAAACGAACTTACCAAGCTTGCCAACGTAGAAATGTCCCCCAAAACGCGTGGCGCGGTAGTTTATCAAAACCGTGAAACGCTCGTTGACGGTATATTTGCTTGCGGAAACGTATTGCAAGTACACGACCTTGTGGATTTCGTTTCGGAAGAAGCGGAAGTGGCGGGCACGTATGCGGCGAAATACGTTTTAGACGGGAAAAAGGAACACGACGGTGTGGAAGTCGTAAACGGAAAAAATATCGGTTACGTCGTTCCGCAACGTTTGGATAAAAATATTGGCGGAAACGTAAAACTCTTTTTCCGTGTTACGAATACTTTCCGCGATTGTACGATTACGGCAAAATGCGGGGATACGGTGCTTATGCAACGGAAAAAGAAAATCGTCGTTCCGGGTGAAATGGAAACGCTGATTTTAACGGAAGCAAAAGTAGCGGCGGCGCAAGGTAAAATCGAAGTGATTTTGGAGGAAAACGTATGAGCGTGAAATATCTTACTTGTATCGAATGTCCCGTCGGTTGCGCGATGGAAGTGGAAGTTGTGGACGGAAAGGCGATTTCTGTAAAAGGCAACAGCTGTCCGCGTGGAAAAATGTACGCGGAAAACGAAGTCGTTTGTCCGAAACGCGTCGTAACGTCTACCGTCCGTGCAAAAGACGGCAGTATGATTCCCGTAAAAACGGATAAACCCGTAAGAAAGAGCGAAATTTTTGAAGTAATGAGCAAAATTAACGCTACGACGTGCGAAAAAGGCGTAAAAATTGGGGACGTGCTCGTTGAAAACGTATCCGACGACGCAAATTTAATCGTTAGCGGGAATATTTATCAATAAATTTAAAAAAACACTTGAAAATTTATTTTTGACGTGATATAATAGGAAAATATAAATTCGATTTTCGTAGAAACGCTTTTAACGGAGCGTTTTTGCCGTTCAATATTGGAGAAAAATATGCTTGACTATTTTGGAAAAAACGCAGATGTATTAGAAACTAAAAAGTTATTCCTTTTTGATATGGACGGTACGATTTATCGGGAAAACGATTTATTCGACGGCGTTTTGGAATTGCTTGCAAAAATCAAAAACGACGGGGGTAGATACGCGTTTATCACCAACAATCCCACGAAATCGGTGAAAGATTACATAAAAAAATTAAACCGTTTGGGCATTACGGGGATTGATAAAGATAACTTTTTCACGTCCGCGCAAGCGGCGGCAATGCTTTTTAAAAGCAAATTTGGCTCAAAACGCATTTACGCGCAAGGCACGAAATCTTTTATAAAAGAATTAAAATCAGCCGGGTTGAACGTTACGCAAAAATTAGAAAAAGATATTTGCGCCGTTCTCGTGGCGTTCGATACGGAAATAACGGGCAAGAAAATGCGTACGACGTGCGAAGTGCTGACGAAATTCGACGTTCCTTATTACGCAACCAATCCGGATTGGGTTTGTCCCGTAGATTTCGGTTCAATTCCCGATTGTGGCTCTATGTGCGTGGGATACGAATACGCAACGGGTAAAAAACCGATTTTTATCGGCAAACCCGAACCGATTATGATTTTCGAATTGATGAAAAAATTCGGTTACGAAAAAAAGGACGTAGTCGTCGTAGGGGATAGATTATATACGGATATCGCGTCAGGTGTGAATGCGGGCGTAGACACCGTTTGCGTACTTTCAGGCGAAGCGACTTTACAAGATATTGAAAAAGCGACGGAAAAAGATACGCCGACGTTCGTTTTAAACGGCGTAAAAGATTTTCTTATTAAATAATAGAAAAGGTGGGTTTGAAAATGTTGGAACAATTGATTAGTGAACTTTGGATGTTGCCCGAACTGCTTTTATCGGTGTTACTCGGTTTTGCAATCGGGTTTGAAAGAAAGCTCCGCTTTAAAGAAGCGGGGATTCGTACGCATACAATCGTGTGCGTCGGCGCGGCGTTAATGACGATAATTTCCAAAAATATCGGGAACGGCGACCCTGGCCGTGTTGCGGCGCAAATCGTATCGGGTATCGGTTTTATCGGCGCGGGAATGATTGTGTATAAACAACACGAAGTAAAAGGCTTAACGACGGCGGCGGGCATTTGGGCTTCGGCGGGCGTCGGTATGGCTTGCGGTGCGGGAATGTATTTCTTGGCAACGGGTGCTACGTTGATTTTAATTATCGTACAATGTATTTTTCATTTGCCTTGGCACGTTTTCCGTTCTAAAAAATATTATTCTATCAATATCCAATTCTTACATACCGGCGACGAAAATTTGAAAATTAAAGAAATTTTCGGCACGGACCGTTTTAATCATTTGGTTATTAAAAGAGAAACAGACGGACAAGTGGTGTACAGTGCAACGTTGATTACGGCAGAAGAATTTTCTTCCAGCGAATTAAACGATATTATGCAATCTAACGAATTTATTTGCTCGATTGAACGTTGCGATAACAATTAAAAATATTGTATATCAAGAGAAAAGAAAATTTTTAACTTTTTTTGAAACGGTTTTTTTGAAATAGAAAAGCCGTTTTTTTCTTTTCAAAAAATAATTTCCAATATAACCAAGTATTTTAAATGAAACAATTGACATTTCTAAAAATTTATTGTAAAATATATTCGATAGAAAAAATTATAAGTCGGATTTATTTTATCAATCCGTAGAAATAATCGGTTTTATCAATACTAATTTTAATACAGGAGGCACAAAAAATGCAAGGTTTTAATTTGAGCGTCCTGTTTCTCACAGCTACGATGCCGTTATGGCTCGGGATTATCGTGGCGATTGGCGCGCTTGCAATCGGCGTAGCGTTGGCTTTTATTTGCGTGAAGACAATCACGGAAAAGAAAGTTGGCTCGGCGCAAGAGAGAGTGCGTAAAATCGTTACGGCAGCGGAAGCGGAAGCGGAACGCATCAAGTCCCAAGGAAAGGAAGAAAGCAAAAGAGTGCTGAAAGAAGCGCTGCTTGAAGCCAAGGAACAGGATTTAAAATTAAGAAACGAGTTCGAGCGTGAAACAAAAGAAAAGAAAGCGGAAATCCAACGTATGGAACAACGGATTACGCAAAAAGAAGACGCGCTTGACAAAAAGACGGAAGCTTTGGAACTTCAAAAAACTTACCTTCTCGAACAAGAAGAAGAAGTTAGAAAGTTACAAGCAAAACTCGATTCGCAACACGAATTGATGATTCGCGAATTGGAAAAGGTTTCTCAACTTACGAGAGAAGAGGCGAAACGGTTGTTGACGGAAGAAATTCTCGATGCAACGCGCCACGACGTTGCTTTGCAAGTTCGTAATCTCGAACAGCAAGCAAAAGAAGAAGCGGATATAAACGCAAAGAAGATAATTTCGCTTGCTATTCAAAAATGCGCGGCGGACCAAGCGTCGGAAATTACTGTTTCCGTCGTTCCGCTCCCCAGCGACGATATGAAAGCGCGTATTATCGGGCGTGAAGGCAGAAACATTCGTGCGCTTGAAAATGCAACGGGTATCGAACTGATTATCGACGATACGCCCGAAGTAGTAATTTTGTCGGGGTTTGACCCCGTTCGCCGTGAAATTGCGCGGTTGTCGTTGGAAAAACTGATTAACGACGGTAGAATTCATCCCGCAAGAATTGAAGAAACGGTGGAGAAAGTTACCCGCGAATTGGATTTACAAATTAAAGAAGCGGGGGAAACGGCTGTTTTCGAGGCGGGGATTTTCGGATTACACCCCGAACTGATTAAACTTATCGGACGTTTGAAGTTTAGAACGAGTTACGGTCAAAACGTATATAAACATTCGATTGAAGTGGCGACGCTTGCAGGGCAAATGGCTGCCGAACTTGGTTTGGACGTCAATTTTGCAAAACGCGCGGGCTTGTTGCACGATATCGGTAAAGCGGTTGACCAAGAACAAGAAGGTACGCACATTCAAATTGGGGCTGACCTTGCGAAAAAGTACAAGGAAAACGCAAATATCGTCAACGCAATTATGGCGCATCACGGCGACGTAGAGCCGAAAACGATTGAAGCGGTGTTAATTCAAGCGGCGGACGCGATTTCAGGCGCTCGTCCCGGGGCAAGAAGAGAAACGGGAACGAATTACGTAAAACGTTTGGAAAGATTAGAAGAAATTGCGTCGAGTTTCCGTGGCGTAGACAAGAGCTATGCAATTCAAGCGGGACGGGAAGTGCGTGTTATCGTAAAACCCGACCAAGTGGACGACGCGCAAGCCTTGTTCCTTGCGAAAGATATCGCAAAGAAAATCGAAGCAGAGCTTGAATATCCCGGTCAAATAAAAGTAAACGTTATTCGCGAATTCCGCAGTGTAGAATACGCGAAATAATAAAAAAATAAAAGTTAAAGTTTTTTAGAAAAAGTCTTGCTTTTGGCTTGACTTTTTCTTTTATTTTAACTATAATGTCATAGTAACGATTGAAAAATACTTAAAATGCTGCTATGGCTCAGTTGGTAGAGCGCGTCCTTGGTAAGGATGCAACCTACCC
>JAZNIR010000110.1:0-1675 GCA_045577595.1 Candidatus Scatosoma sp. | reverse complement strand
GCGACCACGCCGTAAAAACGGAAAAAGGGTATTTATACGGCGGGGATTTCGGAGAAACGGAACACGACGGCAATTTCTGCGTGGACGGTTTGGTAACGCCCGATAGAAAACCCAAGAGCGGTTTGTACGAAGTGCGCGCGGTGTACGGTGCAAAGACGGAAGAAACGTTTGAAATGCCCGCGTGTGCGCCGTTAACGGATGTGGCGGATAATCAGCCGATTGCATACGAATTAGACGAAATCGGGCGTATTTGCGCGCTTGACGGAGTGAAATTTTCCACGCCACTCGGCGTAAATATCTACCGCGCGTATATCGACAACGATATGTTTATTCGTAAAAACTTACAAATATTTGAAAACGCGAAACAAATTTGTACGGAAAAGACGGTGAGCGGAAACGTCGTTCGGATTAAGGGCAAAATGGTGAAAAATTGTCTTGCGCCACTCGTCGATTTTACGCTTGTCTACGTATTCCACAATCAAGGCGTAGACGTGGATTTTTCCTATCAGGTAGCGGAATACGTGCCACAAATATTGCGTATCGGTTTGGAAGGGGTGTTTGCGAAGAATTTTAAAAACTTTACGTATACGGGCTATGGTGCGTTGGAAAGCTATATCGACAAACACGTGGCAAGCGAATACGGAACGTACACAACGAGTGTAAAAGACAATTATTGCCGTTATATCTATCCACAAGAGAGTGGCAGTCATTACGCGACGACGGCGTTACAAATGGAAAACGGCGTACGCGTAACGGCGGAAGCGCCCTTCTCGTTTAGTATTTTGCCTTATACGACGCAAGAATTAAACGTTGCTTTGCACGATTTTGAACTTCCCAAACGCACGAAGTGTTGTATCAATCTTGATATTGCGATGTGCGGGGTGGGTTCGGCTTCTTGCGGTCCTGTTTTAGACGATGCGTATAAAGTTCCCAAATCGGGAAGAAACCGCTTCCGTATCTTGGTGAAATAAAACGGCAAAAATTCTTATTTTTCACAAAAAACGTTTCTCCAATTATTGACAAATCCAAAAAAATATGGTAGAATAATAATATAGTCCCCACGTGAGGGAGTAGCGACGCGTCAACGAAACGCGCGATAAGTCAACAACACTGCCCAAAGGCTTGGCTTATCGGAAATTGCAAGACTCACGTATAGCGTTTATGTAATAATATAAGCTGTACGTAGTGAAAATAAATGTTTCCCCAAGTATAGCGAAACGGTATATTTGGGGTTTTCTTTTGGTAAAATATACGTATAAGGAGTAGTATATGAAAGAATATTGCAAAGATTCGTCCGTCGTATTGACGGAAACGGGTAGCGCGCGGGAAACGGGTTTAACCGCAAACGTGGCGAAAGAACGTTTGGGACGTAACGGACGGAATAAACTTGTCGAAGGCAAGAAAAAATCGTTAATACGGCGGTTTTTCGAACAGCTTGCCGACCCTATGATTATCATTTTGATTTTTGCCGCCGTGATAAGCGGGGTGCTTGCCGTCGTGGAAAAGGAATTTCCTACCGACGTAATCATCATTCTTGCCGTCGTGCTTATCAACGCCGTGCTTGGCGTGTTGCAAGAAAGCAAAGCGGAAAAAGCGATTGAAGCGTTGCAACAAATGTCGGCGGCAACGTCGAAGGTGTTACGCGATGGAAAAATCCTTTCCGTGCCCAGCGAAG
>JAZNIR010000109.1:0-6162 GCA_045577595.1 Candidatus Scatosoma sp. | reverse complement strand
ACAACAAAAAAAAGGGGGGCGTGGGCTTTTTTTTTCCCCACACGCCGTTTTTTACCCTCTTTTTTAATCCATTAAAAGCGCTGCCGCACCCAAAATGCCCGCGCTGTTGCCAAGCGTCGCCGTTAAAATTTTTACTTGCGGACCTTTATCCCCCGCGAAAATATCTCTATCCAGCAAAGCTTGTAAGGGCTTTACAAGGTTATCCCCTTGCGCGCAAACCCCACCGCCGAGCAAAATCGCTTCGGGACGGAATTCGTTGGCAAGATTGGTAAGCCCCACCGCCAATTTTTCGATATAATCGTCCACCACCGCTTTCGCCGACGCGTCCACGTCTTTATAATCGAACGCCGTTTTTCCCGTTACGTTATCCAACGAGCCGATTTCCCACATCTTACTGTTTTTATCCGCTTCCATCGCGCGTTTGGTGTTGCGAATAAGCGCCGTCGCCGAAGAATACGCCTCGAAACACCCCTTTCTTCCACACGTACATTGTTCACCGCCAGCCACGATAACCGCGTGCCCGAGTTCCGCGCCCGCCGAACGGTTGCCTTCGTACAGCTTTCCGTCCAACACGATACCACCGCCCACGCCCGTGCCGAGCGTAATTAAAATCGTCGTTTGATAGGCTTTTCCGCACCCGAATTTCGTTTCGCCAAGCGCCGCTACGTTGGCGTCGTTGGCTATTTTTACGGGCAACCCCGTCAGTTTTTCCACTTCTTCCGAAATAAAGAAATGTTCCCAAGCCAAATTATTGGAAAACACCACTTCCCCTTTTTTGCCGTCTATCATTCCGGGCACGCCCGCGCCGATACCGACTACGTCGTCTTTGGTTAAATTGGCTTTTGCAAGCAACGTTTCCACCAAATTTGCAATATTCGTTACAACCCTACCCCCGCCGAATTGACTTTCGGTGGGCACTTTATCCGAGACGATTATATTCCCTAAATCGTCGACGATACCCCCTTTGATAAACGTACCGCCAAGGTCGATACCTACGTAATATTTACGAATTTCCGTCATAATCATTTCCAAATCTCCTTTTATTGCATATTTCCCATAATTTGCGGGCACGAAAAAACTGTCGCCCGCTTTTATTATTTGTTCGTCAATTTCCCCCGCGCCTTTTACGCACGTTACACATACGAACGATTTACCGTCCGTTTGAAAGGTTTTTTCCCCTTGCAACGCGTATTTGGTTACGGTGAAATATTTGCTGACGGCAATCCGCTTTCCACCGTCCACTTCCGCCGTAAGCGTTTTGTTTTCGAATTTTTTCAAATCGGTTACTTGCAACGCCTTTTCCACGTGCAATTCCCGTTCTTTCCCGTCCTTATCCTTACGCCCGTAATCGTACACGCGGTAAGTAAGATTGCTGTTTTGCTGGATTTCGCAAATCAAACACCCTTTGCCGATAGCGTGTATCGTACCCGACGGAATAAAATAACATTCGCCCGCTTTCACTTCGTAAAAATTCAAAAGCTCGGTAAGCTTTTTTTCGGCAATCGCTTTTTCGTACTCTTCACGGGTTACGTCCCTTTTAAAGCCCAAGTATATCCCCGCGCCTTCTTCTGCGTCTACGATATACCACGTTTCCGTTTTCCCAAACGAATTTTCCTTTTGTAAAGCGTAGGCATCAGACGGGTGCACTTGCACGGACAAATCGTCTTGCGCGTCGATAAATTTAATCAGCGTAGGAAAAAAGGGAAAATCGCAAGCGTTTGCGCCAAGTTCTTTCTTTTCTACCGCCTTTGCAAGCGTCTCTCCGCTCTTTAATTTCGTTTCCCCCGCTTTGTGGAAAGAAAGCTCCCAACTTTCCGCGCACGGCGTTTTATCGGTTATCTTCCCGTATAAAGTTTTCAATTTATTTCCGCCCCAAAGGTTGTTCATACATTCGGGATATAATTTTTCAATACGCATATACGCTCCTTTTAAATAGGCAACGAGCCTTTCATTTTTATAAATTCAATAAATATTTTTGCCGTAACGGCGGCGTCTTCAAACGCCCTATGGTGATTAAAAGAAAAACCGAAATAATCGCCCACCGTATTTAACTTGTAATTAGAAAGCTTTCCGCGCAACAACTCTTGCGCCAACGCGTACGTGTCGAACTGCATATTTTCAATCATATACCCGTTTTGTTCGCCGTAATATTGCACGAAACGGTAGTCGAACGTAACGTTATGTCCCACCAAATACGCGCCGTCGATAAATTTGAAAAAGTCGGGAATAACCTTTTCAATCGTAGGCGCGCCGACGAGCATTTCGTCGGTAATACCCGTCAAATCGACGATTTGCGTAGGTAATTTTTCGTTACAAGCGACGAACGACGAAAACTTTTCGCGCACTTCTCCGCCCACGATTTTCACCGCGCCGATTTCGATAATTTTATCCATTCTACCCATAGCGGGATTGTTGTTTAACCCCGTCGTTTCCAAATCGAACACGACGAAAACGTTGTCTTTAAGCGCGGCGGGTTTATCCAAACTGTCGAACAGTCCCGCTTGCGTATAATCGACGTATTCTTCGGGATGCACGGCGTGATAAAATTTCGGCACGGGTTTGCTTTTTCGCGCGATTGGCGTAAAGTTTTCGGGCGGATTTCCGTAGTTAATTTTCCCTGCGCGGAAAGAACGGTTTCCGTTAAATTCTTCGTTTTCCCCGATAATTACCAAACTGTCCCCCGCCTTGATTTCCCGCACTTTATCCACCGTCGCTTTCTTGGGGAAATAGGTGGTACGCACGGCGGAAGTACCGTCGGTAAGCGAAATGGAAAAGCGGGATTTTTGCACGTCTTCCCCCGTTTTTTCGTTATGCTTTACGTATTGTTTTTCTTCGATATACGTTACTTTTCCGCAAATAGCGAATACGCCTTCTTCATTCACGCAGTCCGCCATATACACCGCGTGCGTCGGCAACGTATCCGCGCCGTCCAAACGCTTAAAATCGCAAATAGGAAAACGGCGGATTTCGTTTACGATTTCTTCTTCCGCTTCAATCGTTTCTTCCAATAACGAAACGTCTATTTCTTCCTTTTCCACCACCCGCACGTTGCCGTAGAAACTACCGCAAAACACCGTTTTCAAATACCCGCTTACTTCGTCGAGTATTCTGCCCGATTCAAACGCTTTGCGTTCGCCCGATGCAATATCCACGTAAAAATTCGCCCCGCTTGACAGCATTTCTACGTGTATGTTTTTTTCTTCTAAAAACGCGCTTGCCGCAGGAAATTTCACGCTGATATATTGATATATTTTACTGCGCACGATTTCTTCGTCGGGTACGCGCTTTACGATTTTCATTCGCGCGATAAAATCTTTCGGTAAATATTCTTGGGAAATCTCTTGCGCTTTTCTTTCTTCGATTGCCGTATATCCCTTGTCGGTAACGAGAAAAAATTCGGCGCTTTTATCCCGTTTCGCCACCGTAATCCCGCAAAGAATTGCGTTTTTTAACCCGTCCAATTCGCGGATTTTTGTTAAATACGCTTCCAACTTATTCATCTAACAACAACCTTATTTCCTTAAAAAATTCCCTTTCCGCGTCCTTTGCGTCCACTTTTTTATACGGCTCGCCTTGTTTAAAAAGCAAACACAAGCCTTTTCCGCCCGCAATTCCAAGCTCGGCGTCTTTCGCTTCGCCAGGTCCGTTCACCACGCAACCCATTACGGCGAGTTTTAATTTCTTTTTATACGGTTTTACAAACGCGCTCACCTTTTCAGCCAGCGCCATACTGTCCCATTCGCAACGTCCGCAAGTAGGGCACGACACCACTTCCACGTATTCTTCGTCCAAACCGCAACCGCGCAAAATCAATCTTCCCGCTTCCACTTCCTTTACGGGATTATCCGTGAGCGATACGCGTATCGTATCCCCAATTCCGTTTACAAGCAAACTGCCTATGCCAATCGCGCTTTTGATAACGCCCGCTTCCGTCGTTCCCGCTTCGGTTACACCTAAATGCAACGGATAATCGGTTTTTTGCGCCAATAATTGATAGGCTTTTACGGTGAGCGGTACGGACGACGCCTTTACGGAAATCACGACGTCTTGCACGCCGTATTTTTCCAAAATACCCACGTTATACAGCGCGCTTTCCACCAGCGAATATTCGTTTTTGCCGTACTTTTCCAAAAAGCGTTTTTCTATGCTCCCCGTATTCGCGCCCACGCGTACGGGAATGCGGTGCGCTTTTACGCAATCCGCCACGTATTTTATTTCCTTTTCCCCGCCGATATTTCCGGGATTTATCCGCACCTTGTCCGCGCCGTTTTCAATCGCCGTAACGGCAAGCTTGGGCGAAAAATGAATATCCGCAACGAGTGGCAAACGGATTTTCGAAACGACTTCTTTCACCGCCACAGCGTCCCTTTCGTCCGCTATCGCCACGCGCACGATATCGCAACCCGCCTTTTCCAGCGCGTCGATTTGCGCCACCGTACTTTCCACGTCCGCCGTTTTCGTCGTCGTCATAGATTGAACGGATATAGGCGCTCCACCGCCGATTTTTACGTTTTTTACAAGCACTTGCTTGGTGATTTTCATACGCCCTTTTCCGCCTTTAATTGGATTTGTTTTTATCCGCTTTCATCATTTGTTTGAGTTCGGACATAAACGACGAAAGGTCTTTAAACGAACGGTACACCGACGCGTAGCGCACGTACGAAACTTCGTCCACTTTTTTCAAGCGTTCCATCACCATTTCCCCAATCGCTTTCGTCGTAATTTCGCTTTCCATACTGTTATACACTTGCTTGGAAATATCCGCCACCATATCGTCTATCACCGACATAGGCACGGGACGTTTTTCGCAAGATTTAATAATACCGTTACGGATTTTTTCCGCGTTGAACGATTGGCGCGTACCGTTATTTTTCACGACGAGCACGGGCGTTACTTCAATCGTTTCGTACGTCGTAAAACGCCGTCCGCAACCGATACATTCCCTACGGCGACGAATCGTTCTGTCGTCGTCCGCCGAACGGGAATCAATTACCTTACTTTCCGAACAATCACAATACAAACATTTCATACCTTTTCTCCGTTTTTGCCGTCAATCCATACTTGGTAGGCTGATTTTTATTTTATTAACGTTTTTTTCCCTTGCGCCCACGAATTTCGAAAACTTCCTTTTCAAATCCGCGTCCGCTCGGCGTATAATAAATTTTATCCTTTAACGCATCGGGTAAATATTGTTGTTCGACGTACCCGCCGTAATTGTGCGGATATTTATATTTCCCGCTTTGCGCCTTGTCTTCTTTACTGCCGAACGAATTATCTTTTAAGTAGGCAGGCACGTCGTCGTCGCGCACTTCCCGCGCGTCCGCTTTCGCCGCGTACATCGCTTCCACCACCGTATTGCTCTTTTCCGTCTCGCAAACGTATATAATCGCTTCGGAAAGGGGTATCATTCCTTCGGGATACCCTATCTTTTCTAACGCGTACATAGCAGACGTCGCCATTTGCAAAGCGCGCGGGTCTGCCATACCCACGTCTTCGGCGGAATGTACCACCAACCGACGGGCAATCAGCATAGGGTCGCATCCCCCTTCGATTAAGCGCATTGCATAATAAAGAGCGGCGTTGGCGTCGCTACCCCGCAACGATTTACAAAACGCCGAAAGAAAATCGTAATAAGAATCTTCGTTGTAGGAAAGCGCTTTTCTTTGAATGGACTGTTCGGCGTCGGCAAGGGTGATATGTACCCGTCCTTCTTCACCCATTTCGCTGGTGAGCGCCGCGAGTTCTAACGCGTTATACGCCGAACGCAAATCCCCGCCCGCCATTAGCGCAATATGTTGCAAAGCGTCTTCGTCCGCCGTTACGCCTTGTTTGCCAAGCCCTTTATGCCGACTTTTCAACGCGCTTTTGAGTGCGCCGACAATGTCTTCTTTCGTTAAATGCTTAAATTCGAACACCCGACATCTCGACACGATAGCGGGCGTCATCGACGCGTACGGATTTTCCGTCGTCGAACCGATAAAAATAATCGTTCCTTGCTCAATTGCAGGCAACAACGAATCGCTTTGCGTCTTATTAAAACGGTGACATTCGTCCAGCATCAAATAGGTACGCTTATTAAACATTTTCAAGTTTTGCCGAGCCGTTTCCACCGCCTTTTTGACGTCCGCAACCCCTGCGTTGACGGCGTTGAGTTTAATAAAC
>JAZNIR010000108.1:0-3833 GCA_045577595.1 Candidatus Scatosoma sp. | reverse complement strand
AAGGAGTTGATTTATGACATTGTCTTCCTAAGACCGCTTGGCCTCCGACTTGTCTTTGATTTTCGTGCCCGCGTGGCAAAGTACGACGCCGTCGTCCAAATCGCCAATCGCGATTTCCTTTCCTTTTTCGTATTGAACGGGATATCCACCGCTTGCAAGCACGACGCATACGCAAGCGCCCGTTTCCCATTCGATTTCTACTTCGTTTAAACGCTCGTCCGTAATCGCTTCGAATATATCCATTAAATCGGTTTTGAGCATCGGCAATATAACTTGCGTTTCAGGGTCGCCGAAACGGGAATTGTATTCGATAACTTTCATACCGTCTTTCGTTTTCATCAGCCCGAAATACAGCACCCCTTTAAACGTACGCCCTTCCGCGTTCATTGCGTTCATGGTGGGGAGCATTATCTTTTCATACACTTCTTTTTCCGTCTTTTCGCCGTAAAAAGGTGCGGGGGCAAACGTTCCCATACCGCCCGTGTTTAAGCCTTCGTCGAAATCGAATACGCGTTTATGGTCGCAACTCGTTATCATCGGTTTCATCGTCTTGCCGTCGGTGAATGCAAGCGCGGAAACTTCCGGTCCTTCCAAAAATTCTTCCACGACGACTTTATTTCCCGCCGAACCGAATTTTTTATCGAGCATCATTTCTTTCAATCCGTCTTGCGCTTCTTCCCGCGTTTTACAAATCAATACGCCCTTTCCAAGCGCCAAGCCGTCCGCTTTTAACACGACGGGAATATCGCACGTTGCCACGTATGCTTTCGCCTTTTCGTAATCGGAAAACGTTTCGTATTTCGCCGTCGGAATACCGTACTTTTTCATCAATTCTTTGGAAAAAGCTTTGCTTGCTTCGATAATCGCCGCGTTTTTTCTCGGTCCGAATACGCGGTGTCCGCGAGCTTCCAATTCGTCGGCAAGCCCAAGAGCCAAAGGGTCGTCGGGCGCGATAACCGTATAATCCACGTCTTTATGCGCGTCCACCCAATCGCCCACCGCTTTCACGTTACAATAATCGACGTTGACAAGTTCGGCAAGCTCGCCGATACCGGCGTTACCTTTCATTGCGTAAATTTTATCTACTTTCGGGGATTTTTTCAGCGCTTGCACGATTGCGTGCTCTCTACCGCCGTTCCCGATAACCAAAACGTTCATAGGTTTTTCTCCAATATTTTTATTCTTGCACGCGTACCCGTCTGCCTTCCACTACGATTTTTTCTTCGCAAAGAAGTTTTACGCAAAGGGGCAACATTTTATGTTCTTCTTCCAAAATACGCGCTTGTAAACTTTCGGGAGTGTCCGTATCTTCTACGCAAACCGCCCGTTGCATAATAATCGCGCCACCGTCTACGTCCGCCGATACGAAATGTACCGTAGCACCGCTTACTTTTACGCCGTATTCAATCGCCGCGCGGTGCACGTTTAAACCGTAATATCCCATACCGCAAAAAGACGGGATTAAAGAAGGGTGTATGTTAATAATCCTATTTTCAAAACGGTTGATAAACGACGCAGGCACGACGGACAACCAGCCCGCCAACACCACGTATTCTACGCCTTCGCGAATCAGCGTATCCGCTACGTAATCGTAAAAAGCGTTTTTATCCGCAAACTTTTCTTTCTCGAAAACGAGCGTATTGATTCCCGCTTTTTGCGCGCGGTTAATTGCGCCGATTTCCGGTTTTGACGCCACCAAGTACGCGATTTCGCAAAAATTCTCTTTTATATTTGCGTCGATAACCGATTGAAAATCCGTTCCGCCACCCGACGCGAACACTGCTATTTTTTTCATTGTAAGCTTACGCCCTTTCCGTTTACGGTTTTACCGATTACGACGACGTCTTCGCCACTTGCTTTCAACGCGTCCATTGCTTTTTCTACGTTTTCGGGAGATACGCATACGACCATACCGATACCCATATTAAACGTATTGTAAATTTGTTCGTCGGTGATACCCGCGCGTTTTTGCATTACTTTGAACACGGGGGGAACGTCATACGAATTTTTTACGATTTCCGCGCCGATTCCGTCGGGAAGTATTCTGGGAATATTTTCGATAAAGCCACCACCCGTGATGTGCGCAATCCCTTTAACTTCCACCTTTTCAATCAACGATAAAATGCTCTTTACGTAAATTTTGGTGGGTTTTAACAAAACTTCCGCCGCCGTTGCGCCGAGTTCTTCGTCGTATTTTTCCAAAGCCTCTTTATCTTCGTCGCCGAACAATTTTCTAACGAGCGAATATCCGTTGGAATGTACGCCCGTCGATTTCAAACCGATTAAAACGTCGCCCGCTACGATATTTTTGCCGTTGATAACCTTTTTCTTATCGACGATACCTACCGCAAAGCCCGCAAGGTCGTATTCGCCGTCGGGGTAAAATCCGGGCATTTCCGCCGTTTCCCCGCCAATCAACGCGCAACCCGCTTGTTTACAGCCTTCCGCAATCCCTTTTACCACTTCCGATTCCGCTTCGGGATACAATCTGCCACAAGCGTAATAATCGAGGAAAAATAAAGGTTTTGCGCCTTGACATACGATATCGTTTACGCACATTGCCACCGCGTCAATCCCAATCGTATCGTGCTTTTCAAGTAAAAATGCGTATTTAAGTTTCGTTCCTACGCCGTCCGTACCCGCCACCAAAACGGGTTCTTCCATCTTCTCGTTTGCAATCGAGAAGAAACCGCCAAACGAGCCTAAATCGCCGATAACGTTTTCATTATAAGTAGATTTTACGTGTTTTTTCATCAGTTCAACGGCTTTGTAACCTCTCGTTACGTCTACACCGCTGTCTTTGTAAGAAATTGCCATAATATTTATATCTCCGTTTATATTTTTTTCTTTTTTATTTACCCTTTTTATTGTTTCTTTTCGGAAATCTTGCACTCGAATTTATCCACCGTTTCCGTCGGGATTTCCGTCGGATATTCGCCGTTGAAACACGCCGCGCAATACCCTTTACACTTGCCCGACGCGCCCAATTTAAACACGTCTTCTACAGGCAAAAATCCAACCGATTCCGCGCCGAAAAGCTTTGCCATTTCTTCGGGAGTGTATTTGCAAGCCACCAATTCGTCGCGGGAGTTGATGTCCGTTCCGTAATAGCAAGGATTTAAGAACGCAGGCGCGGACGAGCGAATGTGGATTTCCTTTGCCCCCGCTTCTTTTAAAAGCCTTACCACCCGCGCGCACGTCGTTCCGCGTACGATAGAGTCGTCTACGAACACCACTCTTTTTCCACGCACCGTTTCCGCTACGGGGTTTAATTTGATTTTCACTTTATCTTCCCGCACGTCTTGACCAGGGTCGATAAACGTTCTGCCGATATATTTGTTTTTAATCAAGCCGATTCCGTAAGGTATGCCCGATTCTTCCGCATAGCCGATTGCCGCGTCCAATCCCGAATCGGGTGCGCCGATAACGACGTCCGCTTCCACGGGATGCGCTTTCGCCAAGAACGCCCCTGCGCGTTTCCGCGCCAAATGCACCGAACAATTATCAATCACGGAATCAGGACGAGCGGTATACAAATATTCAAACACGCAAAGCCGTTCAGGTTTTTTATCACAATGCACGCGCAAACTTTTAATTCCCTCTTTGGCAAATACCACCACTTCGCCGGGGTCTAACTCTCTTACGAAACTTGCGCCTACCGTATTGAGCGCGCAACTCTCGCTAGCGACTACGTATTCCCCGTCGTCGCGAATCCCGTAACAAAGGGGGTGTAAGCCGTTTTCATCGCGCGCCGCTATCAATTTCTGCGGTGACATCACGACGAGCGAATATCCGCCCTTTAAGCGTTCCATCGCTTTACAAAACGCCTCTTC
>JAZNIR010000107.1:0-2701 GCA_045577595.1 Candidatus Scatosoma sp. | reverse complement strand
GCCGCGCATTCCAAAATCGTACGGGTAAATTCTTTTTCGCGAATAGGCGTATGCACGAGTGAAATGTTTTCTTTGTATTCGGGATTGCTGGCAGATTGCAATTTATGGTTAAAATGCAACAAATGAATACCGCTATCGCCTGTATATTTCTTTTCTAATTGGCGGATAGCCGTATCCATATCCCGTTTGTTTACGTCTAATTTTTCGCGCAATACGTCGACGGGCACGGCTTCGCCCGATGCAAATAAAATACCCTCAATTATATTCGTCAATTTCTCCAATTTCGTCTTCCTCGCTTCTGTTGGGATTTTTCTTAATGATTATAGAAGAAAATAATTCTTCTTGCTCTACCAATATGAATTGGTGTTTTAACAGTTCCAATAACGCTTGAAAAGTGGTAACGATTTCCGCAGTGGAAGAATTTTCGTCGAAAAGTTCTTCGAATTCCGTCCGTTCTTTTTCTATAATTCTTTGACGGATATGCTTTATTTTATCCCGTACGGTGTAAATATCGCGCGGAATTTCACGCGGGGGAGCACTCCCCTTTTTCTTCGTTTCCAAACGGAGCATCATTTTCGTAAACGCGTCCATTAAACCGTCCACCGTCATGTCGGTATATTGGATTTTTACGGCGGAAAAATCTTTGTCGGGTTCTTTGAATATGTAACCGAGTGTTTCTCTTTCTTTGAGCTTTTTCGCCGTTTGATATTCTTCCAACGCTTGAATAAGCTCTTGTTCGGGGTTGTAACCGTCTTCAAACGTATCAAAACCGTCGTCGCCGTCCACGCCCCATTCGTCTTCGGGCGGTGGCAATAAACTGCGCGCTTTAATGTCGATAATCGTTGCCGCAATATTCAAATATTCGCTGGCTTTTTCAATATCCAAATAAGGCAAACCTTTCATATACGAAAGGAATTGTTCGGTTACTTGCGACACGAAAATATCCTTAATTTCGATTTCTTCTTGTTTGATAAGATACAACAACAAATCAAGCGGACCTTCGAAATTATCGAGAACGGTGGTATAATCCACTTCCGTTTCAAAATTCTTCACCGAATCGACGGTGAGCTTTTCTTTTTCCATTTTCAACCTCGTTTTTTATGATAAAATCAACTGAAAAATCCAATTCCAAAACAGCGTAATCGGTTTGCCGAACACGTTTTGCGCAAAACTTAATCCGTAACCGAGTAAGTCAATATATCCGAAATACGGTATTCTGCTCGCCGCAAAATGCACTAAAATCAAGCCCATTAAAATATATTGTCCGTATTGGCGTAAAATCCAATAGATTTTCCCCTTTCTCGTCGTCGTTGCGTCCACGATTCGAAATCCGTCCAAAGGATATACGGGAATTAAATTAAATACGCAAAAGGAAAGTGAGTAAATAAACAAGCCCCACGTTAAAGCGTAAAGAAAATACGCCATATATTTTCCCGCAAATAACGGCAAAACGTAAATTAACGTTAAAATATATACGGGATAGAATAAAAAAGCCATAATATAATTGGTTAAAACGCCTGCCGACGCCGTCCAAAACGCACCTTTTTTATAATTGTCGAAATTATTCGGATTGATAGGCACGGGTTTTGCCCAACCAAACCCCGCAAAAACGAACGCGAACAATCCAATCGGGTCGAAATGTTTGACGGGATTTAAGCTCATTCTTCCGCAAAATTTTGCCGTTGGGTCGCCACACTTATACGCCGCGTAAGCGTGCGCGAATTCGTGGAACGTTAACACCACGACGACGGCTAAAAATTGAGCGAGTAAAGCAACGATAGTTTCCATATTTTGATGATACCCAACTTTTTATTTTTTCAATCGTTTAGGAATAACGTCGTTCCGATTGATATCTTGATACGTTTGCGGTTTTACGATATATTCCCCTTTTCCGTCGTTTACAAGCACGCACGGCGGAATTTTGTTTCGGTTGTAATTCATAGCCATCGAATAGTTGTACGCCCCCGTCGAGAAAACGGCAAGTAAATCCCCCGTTTCCGCTTTGGGTAAATTGACGTTTGTCGCGATAATATCCCCGCTTTCACAACATTTTCCCGCAATCGTTACGATTTCCGTCGGTTGCTCGTTGGCGCGGTTTGCCAATATAGCCGTATATTTCGATTGATACAGCGCGTATCTGGGATTATCGAACATTCCGCCGTCCACCGCCACGTATTTCTTTACAGCGGGAATATCTTTAATCGCGCCCACCGTATAAAGGGTTACGCCCGCTTCTCCGATAATCGAACGTCCTGGTTCGATAAGTAAAAACGGCAAATTCATTTTATAATTTTTCGCTTTTTCTTCTACTTTTTCAATTAAAGCTTTTAAGTATTCCGCGTATTCTTCGGGGGTAAGTCGTCTGTCTTCGTCGGTGTACCAAATCCCGAAACCACCGCCCAAATTCAACGTTTTTAAGGTAAAACCAAGCTTTTCTTTCATTTTTGCGGAAAAATCCATACATTTTTCTACCGCTATTACAAACGATTGTTTTTCAAAAATTTGCGAACCGATATGACAATGGTATCCTTCCAAGCATACGTTTTTCTTTTGCATAGCGTACGCCGTGATATTTTCCGCCGTGCCGTCGCCTAACGAAAAACCAAATTTGCTGTCCGTCGTTGCCGTTTGTACGAATGCGTGCGTGTGCGCCTCTATCCCGGGATTTACACAAGTCGGATCGTAGCCATGTCGTTCTGTG
>JAZNIR010000106.1:0-7606 GCA_045577595.1 Candidatus Scatosoma sp. | reverse complement strand
GCTATGTTTGCGTGAAAGGCGTACGCGCTTGTAAACGCGAATATACCGCCCGCGAAGCAAAAGGAAAAAATACACAAAAAAAGACAAATGCGCGCATACCTGCCCCGCTCGTTTTTGTTTTTCACCCCTTTAAAAGCGACTCTACAAAGGGGAAAAACGAATAGAAATTTAACGAGAAAATCAAACGGTTTTTTTAAGGAAAGCAAGGGGAAAATCAGGGCGAAAACGCCCCCGATTGCCGACGAAAAAAACAGTCGTTTCAACGAGATTTCCGCGCGCGCGGTGCGCAAAGAAAGATATAAAAGTATGCCGTCTAATAGGAAATTTTGCAAAAAGACGTATTCGACGTAAACCACCATAAAAATCGCTGAAAACCTTTTTCCATAAGGGATTGAGCCTATTATATCATAACTTTTCAAAAAGAATAAAAAACGCTTTTGTAAAAAACGCGTTTTTTTTGTCGGAAACCCTTTAAACATAAGGCGCAGAGCCATTTAACGTAAAAAAATGAAAAAGCCGATTTTTCGGTGATTATTTATGAAAAAAAAGAAAAGGAAAACAACCCGTCAAGGGGCGCTTGAACGGGTTGTTTTTTATTGTGAGTTTTATTATGAAGTTTTTGAAAGCTGATTAATAATTTTCCGCGCGAACTTGGAAATATGCTTGCGGGTGCGCGCAAACGGGGCATACTTCGGGCGCTTTCTTGCCAACTACGATATGTCCGCAGTTGGAGCATTGCCAAACCGCGT
The DNA here is from genome assembly GCA_045577595.1 of Candidatus Scatosoma sp. Lineage (GTDB taxonomy): Bacteria > Bacillota > Clostridia > Christensenellales > Borkfalkiaceae > Scatosoma. The sequence goes on along the minus strand of JAZNIR010000106.1, from coordinate 6,857 downwards.
CGCCGTCTTTGGAGAATACCAAATCGCCTTTTACGTTTGCAAGCAACTTTTTATATCTTTCTTCGTGTTCTTTTTCGATTGCCGCAACGCCGTCGAAAAGGTCGGCAATGTCGTAAAAGCCTTCTTCTCTCGCCGACTTTGCAGAGCCCGCGTACATATCCGTCCTTTCGTAGTTTTCGCCTTCCGCAGCCTCTTTCAAGTTTTCCGCCGTCGAAGAAATCGCGCCACCGTTTAAAAGCTTAAACCAGATTTTTGCATGTTCTTGTTCGTTCTTTGCGGTTTCTTCAAAAATAGCCGCGATTTGTACGAAACCTTCTTTCTTCGCTTTGCTTGCGAAATAGGTGTACTTGTTTCTTGCTTGCGATTCGCCTGCAAAAGCCGTCCACAGATTTTCTTCCGTTTTCGAGCCTTTCAATACGGGAATTTCTACAAACTTACCCGCTTGTTTGCAAACGGGGCATACTTCGGGCGCTTTATCGCCTTCCGCTACGTGATGACAAACGCTACATTCAAATTTTTTCATTTTCTTTTACCTCTTTTTTCCAGCCTTATTAGGACTTGGTTTTATTAACTGTTTATAGTATAATACAAAAAATAGATTTTGTCAATAGTTTTACGGGAAATTTTTTAAAAATTTTTAAAAAACTTTTAATCGGGGTAAAATAATGGTAGATTTAACGAAAAAAAACCGATTTTTTCACAAAACGGTAACCCGTTTTTAGTAGAATAAAAAAGTCGGCTTGACAATTTAAAAAATAAAGATTATAATATATAAGGAAAAGGAAGTTGAAAAAACGGAAAAATAAAGATAAGCGGATAGAGAAAACGCTTTCCAAGCATCGAAGTTACAAAATATTTTTATATAATCGGTTTTTTATATACCTACTTTTGATAATCGCGCAAATATTGGCGTACGGATTGTTTATCGCGCTGTTCGTCTACCGTTCGCAATTCGCCTTTTTATTGCAAGCGTTCGTTGCCGTTTTAAAATTCGTATTCGTCGTATCTATCGTTGGTGGCGAGCGGAGAATGCCGACGAAAACGGGGTGGATTATCGTGATTTTATTCGCGCCCGTATTCGGCGTGCCCGCTTATTTGGCGTTCGGTAAAGGACGGCCTACCCGTAAAATGCGGGAAAGATTGGAAAGAGCGCGGGGTGAAACGGACGCGCGTATGACGGAAGTTTTGGGCGAAAAACCGCCTATCCAGCCGACGACGCGGGCGGAGATGATTACTTCGTATATTGAAAAGCGCGCGAGCTCCCCTTGTTATACGGACGGGGAAATCGAATATTACAACAACGGCGCGGAACTGTTTGAACAAATGCTGACGGCGATAGACGGCGCGGAAAAATTTGTGCTTTTGGAATTTTTCATTATCGCGCAAGGGGAGATGTGGCAAGCCGTTTTGAAATCGTTGTTACAGGCGACGGAGCGGGGCGTGCAAGTGCGGATTATTTACGACGATTTCGGTTGTATGATGCAACTGCCCCCCAAATACGACAAATATTTAGAAAGCCTTTCCCCGCATATAAAATGTTTGCCTTTTAATAAGGTCGTGCCCTTGCTTGCGTTGCGTATGAACAATCGCGACCATCGGAAAATTTTGGTGGTGGACGGCAAAATCGGTTTTACGGGCGGGGTGAATATCGCCGACGAATATATCGGCAAAAAACGGCGGTTTGGCGTTTGGAAAGATACGGGCGTAAAACTGACGGGGGAATGCGTCAATTCGTTTACCAAAGCGTTTTTTTATTTATGGAACGCCTTTTATAAAAGCAAAGAAAACGCGGGGGAATATTTCGTAAAACCGACGACGGTTTCCGCTCCGCAAGGAAAATATTGCATACAACCGTACGACGATTGTCCGCTCGACGACGAAAACGTAGCCGAATCGGTGTACGCGGACGTCATTCACCGCGCGAAACGGTACGTGTATATTTTCACCCCGTACTTGGTGCTCAACGGATTTTTACGGGACGCCCTTTGCCAAGCGGCACTTCGTGGGGTGGACGTGCGTATCGTTACGCCCGCCGTGCCCGATAAAAAAATCGTCTATCGGCTTACCCGCGCCAATTACGGGGCGCTATTAAACGCGGGGGTGCGGATTTTCGAATATACCGACGGGTTTATCCACGCGAAAAGTATCGTTAGCGACGACGAATGCGCGGTGGTGGGAACGGTGAATTTCGATTACAGAAGTTTGTATCACCATTTTGAAAACGCGGTGTATTTTACGAAAAAGTCGGCGATTGAACGGCTAAAACGAGATTGCGAAGAAACGTTTGCCGTTTCTCGCGAACGGACGCAAGAAAATTGGAAACGAAGCGCGGTTGGAAAGGGGATAGACAGCTTACTACGCGTGTTGGAAACGCTACTTTAAAGGAGAAAAAAATGAAAAAGACGAGAGCGCAAAAGCGGGAAGAAGAAAAGGCGATTATCGCGCAAATGGAAGAAGGTTTACGGGAAAACGCCGTCGCGGAAGAAGTGGAAAGGGATTTTATGGGCGCGGATAAAAGCGAAACGCCGAAAACGGAAAAAAGGGGATTGTTTGGCAAACCGCAAGACCCTACGCCCGAAAAAATCCATTGTAAGCGTTGTAAAACGTTAATGCAAAACGGGGTGTGCCCAACCTGCGGATATAAAACGTACGTGCCGATGGACGAAAAAAAGCGTAACGCCATTCGGCTTGCGCTCACCGTCGTATGTATCGGCGTGTTTTTGATTTTGTTTATCGCTACGCGCGCGTAAACGATAATATATAAAAGAAAAGCCCGCGAACGGTTGCCGTTCGCGGGCGTGTTTTTTTACGGTTATCAAAGGAATAATAAAATACCTTCTAATATTACGAGATGCGCGGGATAGAAGATATAGAAAAAATATTTCGTGGGCAGTTTGCCTTTTTTGCCGTTGTAGAGAAACAGAAAGGGCAAGGCAAGAAAAGCGAAGAAAGGAAGATAGGGCGGAATCCCGTCGCTGATAAAAGGATATTGCGAAAAGACGAGCAAGGTTAAGCCGACGGCAAACGGAATTAACCGCGCCCAAACAGTATCGCATTTTTGTAAAAAGGCGGGGGTATGTATGAAACGAAAATCCAAAAGGGAAGCAAAGACGGGCAACATACACCCCCAAAATCCGTAATCGACGGTTACGCCCTTTTTTTGCATATACGGCGAACAGAGAAAATAACAAAACGCCACCGCGCCGATAAGCGCAATCAACGCAAGCGTCGTTTTCCACCAAACCGCCTTTTCAAACAAGCATTTTTTCAGCGCTTGCATTGCGTATATGATGAGTACGGACAGCGAAAAGGTTACGAGAATGCTCATATACAAACTGCCGTTATCAAAGAAATAGTAAACGAGCTGGCAAACGAACGCGAGCGCAAAAAGCAGGGTGAAATGTTTGATTTTATTGCGGGTGTATTTACAGCCTTCCGAAATGGCAAACGCGAAAAGGGGCATAGAAATTCTGCCTAAAATACGGTAAATCGCCACTTTTGGGAAAAACATAAATCCCAAGTGGTCGATAAACATAAAAAACGCCGCGATAAATTTCACGGCGTTGCCGTTTAAAAAGCAGTATTTTTTCAATCCGTCCATAAATTATTCTTCCGTTTTTCCGTCTGCGGGGGGCAAGGCGAGCGTTTCCGTAACCGCAATTTCCCGCTTTTTTATTTTTTCTTGCTTTTTGGTAAGTTTTTTCTCGATTTTTTCTTGCTGTTTGCGTTCCTTTCTTTCCGCGCGGTTTTCCGCTACTTTTTCGTCCAGCCAAAGGCGGTTTTTCGTCCGTTCTTTTGGTTGTTCGATTTCTTTGCCCGTCAGTTTTTTGAAAAAATTCCCGACGGCGGTAACCGGTTTTTTCACGTTGTCGATATCCGCTTTTAGCCCTTCGAATAAAAATTCGCCTTTTTTCACGACGTAATGGAATACGATTTCGCAAAGCGTTTGCAACACCCAGCCGACAATCATCAGCGCGGTGATAACGACGGATAAGGGGGTAACGTTCGTCGCGGTGGTGTAAATCCCGTACACGGCAATCCCAAGCGTAACGAGTTTTATGATTTGTTTGCAACGCTTAAATACTTTGCCGATAAGTTTTTTCGTTTGCTTGTCGTCCGCCGTTTCCTTTTTCGACATTATCAGCCAAAAGATAAGATACGCCGACGAAACGCCTAAAAGAAAAACGTTGGCAATAAAAATTCCCACGCCGACGATAAGCGCGTAAATTAGATACGCTATATAAAGAAGTTGCATAATCAGCCCGATAAAAAACAGCAGGCGTTTAAAGTCTTCCGTAATTTTATTCCAAGCAGTTTTCGTGTAATCAAACATACTTTCATTATAACATATTTCGCGGATTTGTCAAGTCTTTCGCTAAAAAAAGCGTTTGGAAAGATTGACAAAGGGGGAAAGTTGGCGGTATAATATAGCTATGAAAATCAATTACGAAAACAAAATGACGGCGCAAATCGCGGAAATAGGGCAAGGGACGACGCTCCTTTTGCACAGTTGTTGCGCGCCTTGTTCGTCCGCGTGTTTGGAACGGCTGAAAGATTTTTTTACAATTACCGTTTTATATTACAATCCGAATATTGACGACGAAAAGGAATACGAAAAACGCAAAGCCGAACAAATCCGCTTTTTAAAAGAAACGGGTTGGGCGGATATTCTCGATTGCGACCACGATAAAGGCGCTTTTGAAAAAATGGCGCTCGGTTTGGAAAACGAACCCGAGCGGGGGAAACGGTGTTACGGGTGTTACCGTTTGCGGTTGGAAAAGACGGCGCAAACGGCGAAAGAAAATGGATTTGATTACTTTGCCACGACGCTTACGTTAAGCCCGCATAAAAACGCCGAATGGCTGAACGAGTTGGGGGAAATCGCGGAAAAAAAGTACGGCGTAGCCTACTTATACACCGATTTTAAAAAGAAAGGGGGATATTTGCGCTCGATTAAACTATCCGAAGAATACGGGTTGTACCGTCAAGATTTTTGCGGTTGTAAATATTCGAAACGATAAAGAAAGGACTTGCGAAGTTTCGCAAGTCCGTAATTTTTTCGTATGAGTGGTTATTCGGTTTTTGCCGTTTCCGTTTCTTCGGCTATCCCAACTACGCTGTCGACGGGCAACGAAAAGGCGATGCCTTGCCCTGCGGAATTTAATCCCACTTCGTCGTACAGCGCGCCTAAAATCGCGTCTTTGTGCTTTTTCGGCACTAAAATCATTACGATTTCCTTTTCCGGCTGGACGGTGATGCCGAAAAAGGTTTCCGCTTCCTTGCTCGCCGTGCCCCGCCCGCCTATCACCGTGCCACCGCGTGCGCCAAAATTTTTCGCCGTTTCCATTACCTTATCGCTGTATCCGCTGTTGACGATACAAAAAATCGCTTCGTGTTTAAATTCCATTTTGTTTTTCCTCCTTGACGGGCATTTTGTTGTTGCTTAAAAAACGGTAGATGGCTACGCCCACCACGCTGGAAAGGGGGGTTGTAAACGCAATCCCTTTGCCACCGCGTACGCGTTGGAATTTATCTTCCAAGCCGTGTAAAATTTCTTCCGCTTTGTCTTCGCGGATAACGCTGAAAATCACCGTTTTTTCTAAATTTTCCAAACCTAATAAGCGCAACGTTTCCGAATGCGCCGTACCTTCGCCCGCCGTGGCGAATTGGAAATTTACTTCAAAACCGCTTAAAAAATCCACGAAAAATTCCGCCTTGTTTCGGTTTACCACCGTAATTAACAATTTCAATTTCTTGAAATCGGCGTGCGGATTCGTTTTTTTCGGTTGTCGTTTCGTCTTTAATAAAGGCATAGTTTTTTCCTTACATAAATTTGATGATTTGTTTGTCGTCTTTGTCGAGTATCCGTCGCATCGCTATTTTTTCACGAACGCGTTTCGTCGTAACCGCTTTAAAACCAAGCGTTTGAATGGTGATGAGCGGTATCATAGCCACCATCGCGACGAGCCCGAACGCGTCGAGTAGGATTTGATTGGGGTTTGCCCACGTGGCGGAACAGATTCCGATAATAAAGGGCAAGATAAAGCTGGAAGTGAGCGGTCCGCTTGCCACCCCGCCCGAGTCGAACGCAATCGCCGTGTACAGTTTCGGCACGAAAAAGGACAGCCCGAGCGATAAGAAATATCCCGGTATTAAATAATATAAAATACTGAAATCGAAAATTACCCGTATCACCGAAAGGGCGATGGCGAGCCCCACGCCGACGGAAAGGGCAATTAACATAGAACGCTTGCTCACCGCGCCACCCGTAACGCTTTCTACTTGACGGTTTAAAACGTGAATGGCGGGTTCGGCAAGGACGACGGTTAAACCGAGTACGAACGCAAAGCCGACGAGCGCCACTTTACTTCCGCCTGCAAGTTGCGTGCCCATTGAAAAGCCGATTGGCACGAATCCGACGAACACCGCCGTTAAGAAAATCACAAGACCGAAAAAGGTGTAGAAAATACCCACGACGATTTGTTTAATCCGCGTTTTCGGAAGTTTTAAAAAGAGAAATTGCAATAAGAAGAAGAAAACGACGATAGGTAAAATCGCAACGGCTACTTCTTTCGCCGTGTCGAAAAGGGTGTGGATAAATCCGCTCCCCAATCGGGAAGATACGTCGTAATTTGGCAACGTGTACGTTACTTCTCCGTTTGCCGTCAAGCCTAAAACGAGTACGGCAAGAATTGGACCAATCGAACAAAGCGCGATAAAGCCGAAACTGCTTTCACGGTCGTGCTTGTCGCCGAGCGCCGAAGAAACGCCTACGCCGAGCGCCATAAGTCGGATCGTAGCCATGTCGTTCTGTGAGCCAAGGAGTTGATTTATGACATTGTCTTCCTAAGACCGCT
>JAZNIR010000105.1:0-2479 GCA_045577595.1 Candidatus Scatosoma sp. | reverse complement strand
GGGAATATCTTTCCAAGTCCGTCGATAAGATTAAACACAAAAACGATATGACGAAAAACGCTTGCAAACGCTTGCAAGAAATACTTGGGTTAAAAAAATATCCCCGCCGTATGGAATGTTACGATATTTCCAACGTCAGCGGAGTGGATAAAGTCGGTTCGATGGTGGTGTTTATCGACGGAGAATCGGATAGAAACAGTTATAGACGGTTTAAAATTAAAACGGTGGTGGGAGCAAACGATTACGCTTCTCATCAAGAAATGATGCGCCGTCGCTTGGATAAATTGGGGAGCGACGAAGAAGAGCGGTTTCCAAAGCCCGATTTGATTGTAATCGACGGTGGAAAAGGACAGCTTTCCGCCGTGAAAGAGATATTCGACGAAAAGGGCGTGCGCGATATCGAACTGATAGCGCTTGCCGAGAGAGACGAAGAAATATTTACGTTGTTTTCTACGGAGAGCATCAAGTTGGACAAGCGGGATTACGCGTTGAAGGTGTTGCAACGGTTGCGCGACGAAGCGCATAGATTTGCCGTAACGTATTTTAGAAATTTACATTCCAAACGGAATTTAGCGTCGGTGTTGACGGAAATAGACGGCGTTGGTAAGAAAAAACAAAAAGCGCTTATGGACGCGTTTGGCACGATTGATAAGATTATGAAAGCGGACGTAGAACAACTTTGTACGGTGGACGGTATCGGGGAAGAATTGGGAAATAAAATATACAGGCATTTTAAGGAGAATTTATAAATAATGCAAAAGATTAAATTTCCGATTATTATTTCCGACTTCGACGGAACGCTCGTTAACGGCGACGGAAGCATCACCCAAGCGAATAAAGATGCGATTACGAAATATAGAAACGACGGCGGGATTTTCGTCATCTCTACGGGGCGTATGCATTACGGAATTTTACCACGCGCCAAAGAACTTGGTTTAAAAGGTTTGGTTTCTTGTTGTCAAGGCGCAATTATTATGGATATTGATACGCAAAAAACGCTTTCGGAAGGTACGATTTCTAACGAAACGACCGTCCAAGCCTGTAAAAAAATGGAAGAGTTGGGTTTACATATTCACGTTTACGGAAAAGACGCGTATTATACGAATATGGACGACGTAAGATTACAATTTTACGAAAAAGCCGTTCGCTTTAAAGCGGTGCGCGTATTAGACAAACCGATTTCGCAATTCGTTGAAGAAACGGGAATGCGTTCGTATAAAATTATGGCGCTTGTTCCAGCTGAAAAAAGTTTAACCGTTTTAAACGAGCTTTCCGCTTGCGATTTTAGCGGTTGCACCGTAACGAAAAGCGACGAAACGCTGGTGGAAGTAATAAACGCGTCCTATTCCAAAGGTACGGCGCTTACGTTTTTGGCAAATCACTTTAACGTTTCCACCGATAATGTGATTGCGGTAGGCGACCAATGGAACGACGTGCCTATGATAAAAAAAGCGGGGTTGGGTTTTGCAGTGAAAAACGCTGACGCGAAGCTTAAAGAATGCGCGATTGTTTTGGATTACACAAACGAAGAGAGCGCGGTGGCGAAAATTATTGAGAAATACGCATATACGGAGGAATAAACTATGAGCGCGCAAGTTACGCAAAGCGTGATGCTGGATAAATTTGCATACGATTTAAATTTGGAAACATTATATACGGGAAAAGGGGTAATTACGTTGTCGAGTATGAGCGTCGAACGTCCCGGATTACAACTTGCAGGGGGATTTTTTAATTATTTCGACCCTCGTCGCGTTATCGTATTAGGACTTTCGGAATACGAGTATTTGCGTACGTTTTCGTCGGAAGAACGCCGTGAAAAGATACGAAGTTTGTTCGAACACGGAGAATTGCCTTGTATTTTATTAAGTCGTGATTTGCCCGCTTTGCCCGAACTTATGGAAACGGCGAAACAATACGCTTGTCCAATATTTAGAAGTACGAAAATGACGACGGACATTATCAGCGATTTGTATATTTATCTCAACCGTATGTTAGCGCCCTCTTGTACGGAACACGGCGTACTTATGGAAGTATTCGGCGTAGGGATTTTACTGACGGGAAAAAGTGGCGTTGGAAAAAGCGAAACGGCTATGGAGCTTATCAAGCGCGGGCATAGACTGATTGCGGACGACAACGTGATTATTAAAGAAATAGCCAATCAGTTATACGGTACTGCGCCCGACATTATCCGTTATTTTATGGAACTTCGCGGAATTGGGATTATCAACGTAAAGAGTATGTACGGTTCGGGTTCGGTGTTGGACGAAAAGAATATACAACTCGTTATCGAACTTGAAAATTGGCAACACGAAGTCGGATCGTAGCCATGTCGTTCTGTGAGCCAAGGAGTTGATTTATGACATTGTCTTCCTAAGACCGCTTGGCCTCCGACTTAACGTAAAGAGTATGTACGGTTCGGGTTCGGTGTTGGACGAAAAGAATATACAACTCGTTATCGAACTTGAAAATTGGCAACACG